>CAYTDS010000022.1:0-16875 GCA_964436555.1 uncultured Flavobacteriaceae bacterium
ACAATTTAAATGTAAATTTTACGTTAATTAATTGTAAATTATACGTAAAATTATCTACCTTAGTGGAGAACTTAAATTGTAATTGATGATGAAAGAAAGTAAAGCCTATAAAAAAGAAAAGAAAACAATTGGATCCCTATTTAAAAGAACTCAGGATTACGTAAAAAATTATGCCAAAAAATGTAGAGATTCCTATTACTGGATGTTAAGTCTTTAATTTAGCCTTTAAATTTAATAGGTAAATACACTACTTTTTTGGTCTGAAAAAAGTCTTCCTCAAAGTAATCAGAGAGATTAAAAATCTTCACTGTTCGATACTCCTTTAGTTCCTCTTCCAAATCCCCGCCTTTAAGATAAAAAATACCATTGCGCTGTTCCTGAACTGATTTCTTTTTGATTCGATCTTTCACCCAATGTACAAAAGTAGGCATTGCAGCAACCGCTCTGCTTACCACAAAGTCAAATTGCATGTTTAATTCCTCAACCCTCATGTGTTTACACTTTACATTAGTGAGTCCCAAACCTGTAACCACTTCTTCCACTACTTTTATTTTTTTTCCAATAGCATCCACCAAAGTAAAAGAAACCTCAGGAAAAAGAATCGCTAATGGAATTCCTGGAAATCCACCTCCGGTACCAACATCAAGTACAGAAGTTCCGGCTTTAAATTGAATTACTTTTGCTATTCCTAAAGAATGTAATACATGTCGCAAATAAAGTTCATCTATATCCTTTCTGGATACCACATTAATTTTTAAATTCCAATCTTGATACAAATGCTCCAATCCTATAAAATGATTTCTTTGGATATCGGTAAGTTGAGGAAAATATTTAAAGATGATACTGCTATTCATAATTCTTAAAAAATCACTCAAAAATAGTATTTTCAATCGCACAAATTTTCTCTTTTATGAAGTTATTATAATTGGAGCTTATTGAATTGCATTATATTTACCGAAAAGTTTAACGCATTATGAATACAAAATCAATTCGATTTTCGAGAAAAGATTCTGCAGAGTTTTTCAAAACACTCAATTCTCGAGTAAACAACTATTTTAATGAAAATAATATAAAGAAAACCGGAAACTGGCGCTTACACATTAAAACAGTTGTTATGTTTGGTCTTTTTTTGGCACCTTACTTCCTCATTTTAACACTCAACCTTCCCAACTGGGCTTATCTGCTTTTAACAATTACCATGGGAGTGGGTATGGCGGGAGTAGGGATGAATGTGATGCATGATGGAAACCATGGATCCTACTCTAACAAAAAATGGTTGAATAAAATTATGGGAGGAAGCATCTACGTTCTTGCCGGAAATGTATACAATTGGCAGGTGCAACACAATGTTCTTCATCATACCTATACCAATATTCACAATCATGATGAAGACATGGAGGCTGGGCGTATACTTCGTTTTTCCAAGCATGCCGAATGGAAAAAGTACCACAGGTTCCAACATTTCTATTCTGTTTTCTTGTATGGATTACTAACTTTTAATTGGGCTATAACCACAGACTTTCAGCAAATGTATCGGTATATGAAGCGTAAATTGAGCTACGGTAAATTACCAAGCCCTGTAATAAACTGGAGTACACTTGTTATTACCAAAATACTGTACATTACCATTTGGATTGTTGTTCCGCTTATTTTCGTAGAAGTTGCCTGGTGGAAAGTTCTTATTGGTTTCTTTGTAATGCATTATGTGGCAGGAGTTATTCTGAGTGTGGTCTTCCAATTAGCGCATATTGTAGACGAAGCAGATACTCCGTTACCGGACGAAAGTGGATCTATGAAAAACACCTGGGCCATTCACCAGTTATTTACTACAGTAAATTTTGGAACTAACAACCGTATCGTAAATTGGTTTACTGGAGGGTTAAATCACCAGGTAGAACACCATATTTTTCCCAACATAAGTCATGTACATTACACAAAAATTTCTAAAATTGTGAAACAGACCGCCAAGGAATTTAATTTACCATACAACGAATATAAAACTACAAGAAAAGCTATAATTTCGCACTTCAAACATTTAAAGGAGTTAGGCAAAAAACCTGAGCTTCAGTATTCGTAAATTAATTTAAATAATGAACAAGTATTTATCCGATAGAATAAACAATATGTCTACGTCGGCCACACTGGCTATGGCCGCTAAAACAAGAGAATTAAAAAACCAAGGAAAGGATATCATTGGCTTAAGTTTAGGGGAACCCGATTTTAATATTCCTGATTTTATTAAAGAATCTGCAAAACAAGCGGTTGATGACAACTACAGTAGTTATTCTCCTGTTGATGGTTATGCCGATTTAAAACAAGCTATAGCCAACAAGTTTAAACGCGACAATAACCTTACCTACGGACTAAACCAAATAGTTGTTTCCACGGGAGCGAAACAATCTTTGGCGAATGTTGCCATGGTAATGCTGAATCACGGAGACGAAGTGATATTACCTGCACCATATTGGGTCAGTTACAGTGATATTGTGAAACTAGCCGATGGTGTTCCGGTAGAGGTCCTTACCAGTATTGAATCTGATTTTAAAATGACTCCCGAACAATTGGAGAAAGCCATAACTCCAAAAACAAAAATGCTTTGGTTCAGCTCTCCATGCAATCCTACAGGATCTGTTTACAGTAGAAAAGAATTAGAAGACCTTGCCAAAGTACTACGGAATTACCCAGAGATTTTTGTGGTATCTGATGAAATTTATGAGCATATCAATTTTGTCGGTGGGCATGTTAGTATTGCGGAAATTGAGGGCATGTATGAAAGAACAGTTACTGTAAATGGCGTCTCCAAAGCCTTCGCTATGACCGGTTGGAGAATTGGTTATATTGGCGCTCCCGCGTGGATTGCGTCAGCCTGTAATAAATTCCAGGGACAGATTACCAGTGGAGCAAATTCCATTGCGCAACGTGCCACAATTACAGCATTAGAAGCCCCAGTGAGTTCAATTCAATTTATGATAGATGAATTTCACAAAAGAAGAGACCTAGTATTGCAACTTTTAGGAGAAATTGAAGGTTTTAAACTTAACGTTCCGGAGGGTGCGTTTTATGTATTCCCAGATATTTCCAGCTTCTTTGGGAAAACCTTAAAGGGAGTGAAGATTAACAATGCCTCCGATTTTTCTATTTATTTACTGGAACATGCCAATGTCGCAACCGTAACAGGTGAAGCGTTTGGAAGTGATAACTGCATCCGTATTTCCTATGCAGCATCCGAAAAAGAGTTAAAAGAAGCAATGGCCAGAATTAAAGCTGCCGTATAAAAAGGTATCTATTTTATTTCTAAAAGCCCAAAAAAAAGTTTTTTGGGGCTTTTACTTTATGTTTTTCTCCAGAAATAAGGTGTTAATAGAATAAGTACGGTAAAAAGTTCCAGCCTCCCAATAAGCATTAAAAATCCGCACCACCATTTCCCTGTATCGGGTAGGCTGTTAAAGTTGTCTAATGGGCTTAGGCTCCCTAGTGCTGGTCCCACATTACCTAAAGAACTAGCTGCGCCACCCACTGCGGACTCAAAATCTAGACCTAAAAAACCCAACACTAACGCACCGATAATAAAGGATAACATATACAGTACAAAAAATCCCACAATATTATAAACAATGAGTTCCGACACAGTTTTATCGTTATAGCGTACAGGTATAACAGCATTATTATGCAATGTTCTTTTAAACTCTAATAAACCGTTCTTAATAATCAAAATATGTCGCATTACTTTAATACCTCCAGCTGTAGACCCTGCAGACCCTCCCAAAAACATGAGTCCGAAAAAGAAAATGGTTAAAAAGGGTGTCCAGCCTGTATAGTCAGCGCTGACAAACCCTGTGGTGGTGATAATAGCCACTACTTGGAAGAGCGCATGCCTAAAAGCGCTTTCAGCACTTCCCGATACCATGGGGTGATAATCCGAAACTGGAACATTGGCCTTTAGGTAAATAACTAAAGTAGCAATGATACTAAATACCACAATGAAACCTAAGTAATATTTAAATTCTTCATCTTTAAATACCCGCTGTAGTTTACCCTTGAAAGCAAAATAGCTTATCACAAAATTGCTTCCTGCCAAGAACATAAATAAAATAACAATGTATTGTATCAAGGGTTGATCATTCCAATAGGCTAAACTGGCATTTTTTGTTGAAAATCCTCCGGTAGATAAGGTTGCTAAAGAATGGTTTAATGCGTCAAAAAAAGACATTCCTGCCAACTTTAAAAGTATTGTTTCAGCTACAGTATATCCAAAGTATATAAACCATAATCGCTTAGCCGTATCCGTGATTCGCGGATGTAATTTATCAGATGACGGACCCGGTGCTTCCGCAGCAAATAGTTGCATTCCGCCTATTCCAAGTATCGGTAATATGGCGATGGCCAGCACGATTATTCCCATTCCACCAATCCAATGCGTGAGACTTCTCCAAAACAAAATGCCTTCCGGCATTGCTTCAATATCATCTAATATAGAAGCCCCTGTTGTTGTATATCCCGAAATAGTTTCAAAAAATGCATTAGTTATTGTGGGAATTGAGCCCGAAAAAAGGTACGGCAGCATTCCGGACACAGACATGACAATCCATCCAAAAGTTACAATTATATAGCCTTCCTTCCGCTTAACTTCTTTTTTGTGATCACGGGTGTAGAACATCGAAAGAACACCAACAAGCATTGTAACAATGGCAGCAAGAGTTATGTCTATGGTAACACCATCATTGTATATCCCGCTTACCAAAGCGGCCATGAGCATAAAAACGCCGTTACAGAGTAACAGCAAACCCATTAGATGAACAATTATTTTAGAGTTCACGCTCATGTCTTAAAGAAAGAGCTTTTCTATTTTTGGAATAGACTCCGGCAAACAGCAGACCACTACCCGGTCTCCCTGAACTATCTTAAAATCGCCCAAAGCAATAATGCCATTCCCTTCACGTATTATTCCTCCAATGGTAGCCGATTTTGGAAACTCAAGCTCCTTAATTATTTTTCCATTAACTTCTGATGAAGGTTTTACCACAAATTCCAAGATTTCAGCATTTAAATTACTTAATCTTGTTAGCGCTACGACTTCTCCCTTTCTTACGTATCGAAATATGGTATTCGCTGCTAAAAGCTTTTTATTGATAAGTGTATCAATTCCAATCGAATGCGAAAGTTGAAAATAATCCATATTTTCTACCAGCGCAATGGTTTTCTTTATGTTTTTGGACTTTGCCACCAAGCAGGACATAATATTTGTTTCAGAATTTCCGGTAACTGCCACAAAAGCATCCATAGATTCCAGACTCTCTTCTTGTAGAAGTTCTACATTTCTTCCGTCACCGTTTATAATTAAGGCATTTGGAAGGTTGTCTGCCAAATCAAACGCCTTTTCTTTATTTAGCTCTATCAACTTAACGTTAAACTTTTTTTCGCAAAGATCTCTTGCTGTTTTAAAACCTACTTTGCTTCCACCAAGAATCATTACATTCTTAATTTCTTTTTTCTCCTTCCCGGTTAACTTATAAAATGCATCTACCCCTTCTTTCGCAATTATAAAATATACCTGATCTTCTTCCTTAAAAATGGTATCACCTCTGGGAATAATCGTAAAATGAGTTCCTACCCTTTGAATGGCAATGGTAGTAAAGCTAAGTTCCGGAAAAATCTTGGCTGCTTCTTGAATAGTTTTACCTACAAAAGGTGCTGTTTTCGGAAGAGATACTCCAACCATAATTAATGCACCTTGTTCAAACTCATAAGTTTCATTAAAAGCAGATTGGTTTAATAACAATTGAATTTCCTGCGCTGCCAGGGCCTCAGGTGAAATCAGTTCATCAATACCCAACTCAGAAAACCGAATTTCATCCTTATTGTGAATAAACTCCGTATTGGAAATTCTGGCAATAGTTCTTTTACATCCCAACTGTTTAGCAAGCATACAAAGCGTTAGGTTTGTTGTTTCTGAAGAGGTAACCGCAATTACCAAATCTGAGCTATCTACCTGGGCATCTTTTAACAATGAAATAGAAGTAGCATCACCTTTTAAAACACGAATATCCAAGTGACTATCGGCATAGGCAAGACTTGCTTTATGAGTATCTATTAAGGTAATATCTTGAGATTCGTAAGACAATAATTTAGCCAAATGAAAGCCCACCTCGCCTGCTCCTGCAATTATAATTTTCATCTGTTGTGTAAATTGTTTTTCATGGGTTCTACCGAAAATCTCAAATAAGTTGATATGAAATAACCCATTTTTTGGAAATACCAGTCACTTTTACAGTCCATAATAGTGAAAAAAATGCATCAAATGCGCTACAAAATTACATAATTTTATTTTCTTAAAGTCTTATTTAAGTAAGTATTAAAGTAATACATCTTCCTGTTAATTAAAAGAATATAGAGCAAGTACTTGGAGTGATATACTATATTTGCCCCAAAATTATTGCAATGTCAGAAAAAGTTACTCCTTATAAAAAATCCGGGGTTAGCAAAAAGGTGCAGGTTACCCAAATGTTTGATACCATTTCCGGGAATTATGATGGCCTTAACAGAGTAATTTCTTTTGGAATAGATCGTAAATGGCGAAATCGGGTGGTTACTATCTTGAAAGAAAAGCATCCTCAAACTATTTTAGATATTGCCACAGGAACCGGAGATCTGGCAATTAAGATGGTTGAAACCGGGGCGCAGCAAATTGTTGGTTTAGATATTTCCAGAGGTATGTTGGATGTGGGGATACATAAAATTAAGAGAAAAAAACTCACTGGAAAGATAGAAATGATTGTTGGCGATAGTGAAAATCTTCCTTTTCCTGATAATTCATTTGATGCCATAACCGTTGCATTTGGAGTACGCAATTTTGAAACTCTGGAAATTGGACTTGCTGAAATCTTCCGTGTTCTGAAACCCTTGGGCACCTTTGTGGTTTTAGAAACAGCTGTTCCCGATAAAACACCTTTCAAACAAGGCTATCGCTTTTACACCAAATATTTGCTTCCTGCAATAGGTAGAATTTTTTCTAAGGATCGTTTAGCTTACGCTTATTTGTCAGAATCCGCCGCTGTTTTTCCCTATGGAGAGAACTTCAACAATATTTTGAGAAAAATTGGGTTTATAGGTGTAGAGAACAAACCTCAAACTTTTGGTGTTGCCTCTATTTATGTAGCTACGAAGTAAAATATGAAGAAAATCCTGTTTTGTTTGCTATCCATGGTGTTGCTATGCACTATTGCCAAAGCCCAGTTTAACGAAAGACCGGTTATCAATTTGGAGAACATAGATGAGCCCTTTTTAAATTGGGGCTATTTTCTTGGCTTAAACCAATATGATTTCAAGTTTGAATATAAGAACGACATTGATGATGTTTTAGTAGATAAAGCCTTTGGATTTAATGTAGGTTTAATAGGAGAAATGCGGATAAATAAATATTTAGATCTCCGTTTTGAACCCGGTCTGCATTATAATCTGAGAACCTTGGGCTTTCCCGGATTTGATACAGAAAATAATGCTATCCGTGAGGTAAAATCAACCTACATAAACTTTCCTTTACTTCTTAAGGTAAGTACTAAAAGGCTAGGAAATTGGAAACCATTTTTAATTGGAGGTTTATCTACAGCCATGAATTTAGGTAGTAACCAAGATGCGTTGGATGATAACAGCAGTGGCACTTTTAGAATGAAAAAAAGCATGTTTGCCTATGAGATGGGCTTTGGTATAGAATTTTATACCGAATACTTTAAGTTCTCACCCTCTATTCGCGGAGTTTTTGCTCTAAATGATGAGCTAGTGCCGGATAATAATCCAAATAGTCCATGGACAGGAAATATTGAAGCAATGCGGACCAGAGGTCTTTTTATCAATTTTACATTTGAATAACATTTAACGTTTTGTTCGTCTTATCTCACTGAGCAAAATAGATGTAGCCGTAGCAACGTTTAAACTCTCTGCCGTTTGATCTCCAAATTGAGGAATATTGACTTTTTTTAAGACAAGCTCTGCCACTCCTTTTGAAATCCCATTTGCTTCATTGCCCATTAGTAAAATTCCCTTGTCTGGAAAAGCATTGTTATAGACAGACATACCTTCCATAAAAGCGCCATAAATAGGAACATCTTGAGCTTTTAAAAAAGTGGTAAGCTCCTCATAAACAATATTCACTCTGGCAATAGATCCCATGGTTGCCTGCAATACTTTCGGATTATAGCAATCCACCGAATTTTTTGAACAAATTAAGTGTTTAATTCCGAACCAATCACAAAGTCTTATAATTGTCCCAAGATTTCCGGGATCACGAACATCATCTAATGCAACTACCCAGTCAGAAAAATCCACAGGCTTTATTTTGGGCATATTAAAAATAGCGACAGCTTTATTGGGAGTTACCAAACCGCTAATCTTTTTTAAGGTTTCTTCAGAAATAAGTTCCAAAATTGCTACCTCGGTTGCCAAAATTTTCGAATCCGTACTATAGATTTTAAAAGGTTTAACATTAGAATTTAAAAGGTCTTCAACCATCTTAATTCCCTCCGCTACAAAGAGCCCGTGCTGAAGACGGTACTTTTTTTGTTGTAGGCTTTTTATAAATTTTATTTGGCTTTTAACAACCATACAAATAATGTATTTTTGAACCCTATGAAGACCTGCATGCCCTTTAAGATAAACATTGCAAAACTAAGCTTTATATTGCTTTGCATTGCAATTACTTCTTGCAACACAGTTAAAAGGGTAGGCGAAAATGAATTGTTACTTACCAAGAATACTATTTATGCTGATGGTGAAAAAATAGTTGATGAAGACATTAGAAGCCTTCTCGTTCAGAACCCAAATAGTGGTATCCTATTTGGCTACCCTTTAAGATTAAATCTATACAATTTAGCTAAAAAAGATCCTGATTCTTCTTTTCAAGCTTGGTTGCACAAAAAGGAAAAAAGAGAAGAGCGTTTAGTAAATTTTTTATCCCGAAAGCAGGTAGACAGATTAGGAGAATCGTTTATGGTAAAGGGTCTCAGTATATGGCTCAAAAATATTGGCGAAGCCCCTGTTATTATTGATTCTGCTAAAACTTCAAAATCTTTGGAGCGACTTAGTGCCTATTATGGAAGTAAAGGTTACTTTAATAACACAGGCACAGCTATTGTAGATAGTTCCGGCAAGAAGCAAAGGGCTGCTTTAAATTATGAAATGAATCTTGGAAAACCTTTTATTTTAGATACCGTTTCCAAAACAATCGCCTCCAAAGCTGTTGATTCTATTTACAACTTGCATGAAAAAAGTTCTTTTATCAAAAAAGGAAAACAATTTAATCTGGCAGATTTTAACAATGAGCGCGAAAGACTTACATCTCTCTTCAGAAATTCCGGAATTTATAATTTTCAAGAAAGTTCAATAACTTATGATATCACCCGTGATACAGTGAAACTCTCCGATGACCAGAAAATGGAAGTGGAGTTAAAAATAGAGAACTTAAGACAAAGAGGTGAAAGTGCTGTACTATCATCAGAATACAATGTACACCGCTTTGATAGGGTTAATATCTTTGCCGACCATACTTTTGATTCTGATGCCAATACCTTAAAGTCTGTAGATTTTGAAGATTACACTATATACTACAGTACCAAAAAGCTGCGATATAAACCGAAAGCGCTGACGGATGCCATTTTTTTCTCAAAGGACAGTATATACCGGGACATAGACAGAATAAGAACCTACAGACAAATAACCAATTTAAACACATTTAAATATCCAAATATAGAATTAGTTGAAGATAGTACACAAACCAAGTTAATATCTAATATTTATTTAGCCGCCAGACCCAAATACTCTTTGGGTATGGACTTTGATATTACACATTCCAACATTCAGCGTTTAGGAGTTGCTTTTAGCTCCTCTTTAATTACCCGAAACGTTTTTGGTGGAGCGGAAACCTTAAGTTTGTCGGCGCGAGGATCCCTCGGTTTATTGGGAGACACCTCTCTTTCCGAAGATTATTTCTCTGAGGTTGGTGCCGATGTTAATCTTATTTTTCCGAGGATATGGTTTCCGCTACTCAATACCGAAAAAATAATTCCTAATTACATGCTCCCGCAAACAAGAATTTCTATGGGTACCAGTTTCCAAAAAAATATTGGATTGGATAAGCAAACTTTCAACAATATTAACGGGTATAGTTGGTCTTCCTCGGATTCCAAGAAAAATTCAATTGAGCTATTGAATGTACAGTTTGTACGTAATGTAAATGCAGACCGATTTTTCAATGTGTACCAAAACACCTATAACAGATTAGACGAGATCGCTAATAACTATCAAGATATCGAAAGCCTTTCCGGATTTTTTGAAGAAACTAATAATCCGGCAGACCCCTTAAGACTTAGTATTCCGGAAGGAACAGCCGGGTTTACCAATGCCATTCTTAATAACGAAGTTCCTACTACCGAAGAGGAGTTTAACAGTATACGAAATATTGAAGAACGCAGGATAAGGCTCAGTGAAAATAACTTGATTTTTGCCAGTAACTATACCTTTACTAAAAATGACAAAAAGGGAATAAACGATAATAATTTCTATCAATTTCGCTTTAAAATAGAAAATGCAGGCAATCTTTTATCTGCTATTTCAGAGATCATCCCTTTCAATTTAAATGAAAATGGCGACAAATTAGTATTTGGTGTTCCGTACTCTCAGTACGTAAAAACAGAGTTCGATTTCATAAAGCATTGGAGCCTGGCTCACACCAATGTACTTGCTTTTAGAAGCTTCTTTGGAATTGCAGTTCCATATGGCAATTCCGACAATATTCCTTTTGTGCGCAGTTATTTCGCCGGTGGTTCTAATGATAACAGGGCCTGGTTTCCTTATTCATTGGGTCCGGGTAAAACTAAAGACATAAACGATTTTAATGAAGCCAATCTAAAAATAGCGCTAAATTTAGAGTTTCGGTTTCCAATAGCAGGAAACATTAAAGGAGCACTGTTTGCGGATGCGGGAAATATTTGGAACGTATTGGATAATGTTGAAGACACCAATGCAACCTTCAACGGTCTAAGCTCTCTGGCGGATATTGCGCTGGGTTCGGGTTTCGGCGTTCGGTATGATTTTACCTATTTTGTCTTCAGGGTAGACTTCGGTTTTAAGACTTATAATCCAGCTGAGGATCCTTCAAAAAGATGGTTCAGAGATTACAACTTTGCTAATGTTGTACCACAAATAGGGATAAATTATCCTTTTTAGACCTAATAATTTTATTACTTTTGTGCCATTAATACAAATCTAAATAAACAAAAGAGTTATGGCGCATAATATTAAGCCCGGAGTAGCAACAGGAGATGAGGTTCAGGAAATTTTTAACTATGCTAAAAAGAAAGGGTTTGCACTTCCGGCTGTAAATGTAATTGGTTCTAATACAATTAATGCCGTTTTAGAAACTGCCGCCAGCTTAAACTCCCCAGTAATTATTCAGTTCTCAAACGGTGGTGCTCAGTTCAATGCAGGAAAAGGACTTTCTAATGAAGGTCAGCAAGCAGCTATTTTAGGAGGTGTAGCCGGCGCAAAACATATACATCAATTAGCAGAAGCTTACGGAGCTACTGTAATATTACATACGGATCATTGCGCTAAAAAATTATTACCATGGTTAGATGGCCTACTGGATGCCAGTGAAAAACACTTTGCCCAAACCGGAAAACCACTCTATAGTTCACACATGATAGACCTATCAGAGGAACCTTTGGAGGAGAACATTGAAATTTGCAAAAACTATTTAGCCCGAATGAGCAAAATGGGAATGACTTTAGAAATAGAGTTAGGTGTTACGGGTGGCGAAGAAGACGGTGTTGACAACTCCGACGTAGACGATTCCAAATTATATACCCAACCGGAAGAAGTAGCTTATGCTTATGAGGAGCTATCCAAAGTAAGTCCAAAATTTACGGTTGCCGCAGCCTTTGGCAATGTCCACGGCGTTTATAAGCCGGGAAATGTTAAGTTAACACCTATAATTCTTAAAAATTCACAGGAATTTGTTTCAAAAAAATTCGGTGTAGGAGCAAATCACATTGATTTTGTATTTCATGGAGGATCGGGATCTACAGTAGAAGAAATTAGAGAAGCTATTGGTTATGGGGTTATAAAAATGAACATCGACACCGATTTGCAATACGCCTTTCTTGAAGGAATAAGGGACTATGTGCAAGGAAAAAAAGATTTTTTACAATCTCAGATTGGTAATCCTAACGGTCCGGACGACCCGAATAAAAAATATTATGATCCAAGAGTATGGTTGCGTGAGGGCGAAAAAACATTCGTTGCCCGTTTGAAAAAAGCATTTGAAGATTTAAATAATGTAAATACCCTATAGTTCTCATTAGAATCATTTAAACCCAATCCCTAGACTATGTCATCTTGGTTTAAAAGAAAAGAAAAAGGAATTCAAACTTCCACTGAACAAAAAAAAGATACTCCAAAAGGTCTTTGGTATAAATCCCCCACAGGAAAAATTGTGGAATCTGAGGAATTAGCCAGAAACTTTTATGTAAGTCCTGAAGATGATTATCATGTACGTATTGGCAGCAAAGAATACTTTGAGATTCTTTTTGACAATAACGAATTTAAGGAATTGGATGCCAAACTTAGTTCAAAAGATCCTTTAAAATTCGTAGATACCAAGCCCTATACAGATCGGCTTGTTGCTGCGCAAAAAAAAACCGGATTAAAAGATGCAGTAAGAACGGCAGTAGGTAAGTCGTTGGGAAAAGACCTCGTGGTGGCTTGTATGGACTTTAGCTTTATTGGAGGCTCTATGGGAAGTGTTGTTGGTGAAAAAATTGCCAGAGCAATTGATTATGCTATTAAGAAACAACTTCCGTTTTTAATGATTTCAAAATCCGGGGGTGCCCGCATGATGGAAGCCGCCCTCTCTTTAATGCAATTAGCAAAGACATCAGCAAAACTTGCGCAACTTGCGGAAGCGGGTTTACCTTATATATCCCTATGTACGGATCCAACCACCGGGGGTACAACAGCATCCTATGCCATGTTAGGCGATATTAATATTTCAGAACCCGGTGCCTTAATCGGTTTTGCAGGACCTAGGGTGGTAAAGGAAGCTACAGGCAAAGAGCTACCTGAGGGTTTCCAAACTGCCGAATTTGTAATGGAGCATGGTTTTCTTGATTTTATTGTACACCGTAGGGATTTGAAAACAAAAATTAATCTGTATATTGATTTAATTGAGAACAATCCTGTTAGGAGCTAAAAATATACTATATTTGCGCCCTGATTGAAAATCAATCACATACATAAAAATCATTTAAATAATATTGGAATGTATTTAGACAAAGAAGCAAAAGCCGAAATTTTTAAAAAACACGGCGCATCTGAAAAGAACACCGGATCTGCTGAAGGACAGATTGCTTTGTTCACCTATCGTATCAACCACCTTACAGAACATTTAAAAAAGAACCGCCATGATTTCAATACAGAGCGTTCTTTAGTAAAATTGGTAGGGAAAAGAAAAAGTCTTTTAGATTATTTGATTAAGAAAGATATCAACAGATATCGTGCAATTATCAAAGAATTAGGAATACGAAAATAACCCATTTAAAGGGGAGGCTAAGCCTCCCCTTTTTATAATACCCCTGATTTATCAGGTTTTATAATTACCTCCTTTGATTTTATCAAAGGAAATTTTTAAAAAGCTTACATATAGTTTTTCATTGGTCAACACACAACAACACAACCCTGTTCGTCCGGTAAGACGAGAAGACCATTGTTTAACAAGCCTGTCAGAAAATCAGGTTTTAATTCAAATTTATGATTCCAAAAGTATTTAGAGAGGTCATTGACCTAGGTGATGGTAGAAGCATTTCTATCGAAACAGGAAAATTAGCAAAGCAAGCCCACGGTTCTGTCGTGGTGCAAATGGGAAAAGCCATGTTACTATGTACGGTTGTTTCTTCGTACAAAGAAAGTGCACTGGATTTCTTTCCCTTGACCGTAGATTACCGTGAGAAATTTGCAGCTGCCGGTCGTTATCCCGGAGGTTTCTTTAAGAGAGAAGCGCGACCAAGCGACGGTGAAGTATTAACTATGCGCATTGTGGATCGCGTTTTACGTCCCCTGTTCCCTTCAGATTACAGAACTGAGACTCAAGTTATGATTCAGCTTATGTCTCACGATGAAGAAGTAATGCCGGATGCATTGGCAGGTTTGGCTGCCTCAGCCGCTATTCAGTTATCAGATATTCCTTTTGAATGTCCCATTTCTGAAGCCCGTGTAGGAAGAATTAATGGTGAATTTATCATTAACCCGAGCCGAAGCCAGTTGTTAGAATCTGACATCGATATGGTGATTGGTGCCTCTAATGATTCCGTAATGATGGTAGAAGGCGAAATGAAGGAGATAAGCGAAGAAGAAATGGCAGAAGCCATCCGATTTGCTCATGAAGCCATTAAAATTCAATGTGCCGCTCAGGTACGTTTGGCAGAGGCTTTTGGTAAAAAACCGGTCAGGGAATATACACCCGGTAAAACCGATGATACTATTGCTGCCAAAGTTCGGGAAGTAGCTTACAAAAAAGTATATGACATCGCTAAAGGTGGTCACGGGAAGAGAGAGCGCAGTGAAGCTTTTGATGCAGTGAAAGAGGAAGTCCTTGCTTCCTTTACCGAAGAAGAACTTGCCGAAAACGAAGGCTTAGTAAAAAGCTATTTCTATAAAATAGAAAAAGAAGCGGTAAGAGAACTTACCCTTGCTGAAGGAATACGCCTTGATGGCAGAAAAACTACAGACATACGTCCTATATGGTGCGAAATTGACTATTTACCCTCAGTGCATGGTTCTGCCATTTTCACCAGAGGAGAAACACAGGCCTTGGCTACTGTAACATTGGGTACTTCCAGAGAATCCAATATGATTGATATGCCAACGCACCAAGGAGAAGAAAAATTCTATTTACATTATAATTTCCCTCCATTTTCAACCGGGGAAGCACATCCTTTACGCGGAACTTCCCGTCGTGAAATTGGCCACGGTAACTTAGCACAACGCGCACTAAAAGGGATGATTCCTGATGAGTGTCCATATACTGTTCGTGTGGTTTCAGAGGTATTGGAATCTAACGGTTCTTCATCAATGGCAACAGTTTGCGCAGGTACAATGGCTTTAATGGATGCCGGTGTACAATTAAAAAAACCGGTTTCAGGTATTGCTATGGGACTGATTACAGATGGAGATCGTTTTGCAGTACTTTCTGATATTCTGGGTGATGAAGATCATTTAGGAGACATGGACTTTAAGGTTACCGGTACCGCCGATGGTATTACCGCTTGCCAAATGGACATGAAAATCAAGGGTATGCCATATGATATACTCATTAAGGCCTTAAAGCAGGCTCGCGAAGGTCGTTTGCATATTCTTGGGAAATTAGTAGAAACTATTGCTCAGCCAAATGCCGATGTAAAAGCGCATGCCCCAAAAATCATTACCAGAACTATTCCTGGAAGTTTTATAGGTGCGTTAATCGGACCAGGTGGAAAAGTTATTCAGGAATTACAAAAAGCTACCAAAACCACAATCGTAATCAACGAAGATCCGCTAACCGGAGAAGGTCTGGTAGAAATTCTGGGTACCGATCCCGATGGTATTGCAGCAGTATTGGCTAAAATAGATTCCCTAATGTTTAAACCTGAAATCGGAGGAAGTTATTCCGTTAAGGTAATTAAAATGCTCGACTTTGGTGCTGTTGTAGAATATGTAGACGCTCCGGGGAATGAAACCCTTTTGCATGTTTCTGAACTAGCTTGGGAACGTACCGAAAATGTAACCGATGTTGTAAACATGGGCGATGTTTTTGATGTGAAATACCTCGGTACAGATCCAAAAACCAGAAAAGAGAAGGTTTCACGTAAAGCATTATTACCAAAACCCGAAGGTTTTGTGGAAAGACCACCACGTGAACGTAATGATAGAGATCGCAACGATCGAGGAAGAGATTCCAGAGATAGAGATAGAAAACCAAGAAGAGATTAACTGTTCCTATCTTATAAATGATAAGCCTCAATCGAACGATTGGGGCTTTTTTTTGGTATTTTAACTAAAAAAAAGAAATTTAATAACCTAAATGTAACATTCGCTTCTTTTCAACGTATAACCTAATGCAGTCCTCTGATTGCCCTCTAATTTAGAAAGGAAAAATTAAATGAGACAGTTAAAAATAACAAAACAGGTTACCAACAGGGAAACCGCCTCCTTAGATAAATATTTACAGGAAATTGGCAAGGTAGACCTTATTACCGCAGATGAAGAAGTAGAATTAGCACAACGTATTAAGGCCGGTGATCAAGCCGCTCTTGAAAAACTGACTAAAGCAAACCTTCGTTTTGTTGTATCCGTTGCAAAACAATACCAAAATCAAGGTTTAACATTACCCGATTTGATTAATGAAGGTAATTTGGGATTAATTAAAGCCGCCCAACGTTTTGATGAAACTAGAGGTTTTAAATTTATTTCCTATGCAGTGTGGTGGATTCGTCAATCCATTTTACAGGCTTTAGCGGAACAATCCCGTATTGTTCGTCTTCCGCTAAATAAAATTGGTTCTATTAATAAGATAAATAAGACTTTTGCCTTTTTAGAGCAAGCCCACGAGCGTGTGCCCTCCGCAGAAGAAATAGCCAAAGAACTAGATATGACAGTTGAGGACGTAAAGCAGTCCTTGAAAAATTCCGGACGTCATGTATCGATGGATGCTCCCTTAATTGATGGAGAAGATTCTAACCTATACGACGTACTACGAAGTGGGGAATCTCCAAATCCGGATCGCGAACTATTACATGAGTCTTTGCGTACTGAAATTGAGAGAGCATTGGAAACATTAACACCTAGAGAAGC
>CAYTDS010000023.1:0-6484 GCA_964436555.1 uncultured Flavobacteriaceae bacterium
CTGGAATTATAGGTCTAGTGGAGGGAATTATCTACCTCACCAAGTCCGACGAAGAATTCTACAATACGTACCAAGTAGGTAAAAAACCTTGGTTCTAAAATAAAAAAGCCGGAACTCGGGTTGAATTCCGGCTTTTATTCTTGGCAATTCATAGTAATATTGCAATATTACATTTTTAACATTCTAACCCCAAATGCAAATGGCAATGGGCGCCTCCAAAACACATATTTTTAACACCGCACAAAATACTCTAGCTTCAATGGCCAAAGTTTTAGCACACCCGGCCCGTATTGCTATATTACAGTACATTCATAAACACCAAAGATGTATGTGTACTGATTTGGTAGATAACATAGGTCTTTCCCAACCCACAATCTCCCAACACTTGAACGAAATAAAAAAAGTCGGACTTCTTAAATCTTCTTTTAAAGGAAAAAATTTGTATTACAGCATCGAGCAGAAAAAATGGATGAATCTCCAGGCTCCATTTTATGACCTATTTGTGAAACTTAATGAAGCTAGTACTGCAAAAGCCGATGGAAATTAGAAAGATGAAACCAGAAGATTGGGCTCTTGTTGCCCGAATATATGAAGAGGGAATCACTACCGGGATGGCAACCTTAGAAACTTCAGTCCCCACTTACGAAGTTTGGAACGCAAACCATCTTCTCCATTGCAGATTTGTTGCAATTAAAAATAACGAACTGCTGGGTTGGGTAGCTCTTTCTCCAGTGTCCGGAAGATGTGTTTATGGCGGAGTTGCCGAAGTAAGTATTTACATTGGGCAAAAAAGTAGAGGTATGGGTGTTGGACAGCAATTATTAAAGCACCTTATTGAACAAAGTGAGAAGGAGGGTTTTTGGACGTTACAATCTGGGATCTTTCCTGAGAACTTGGCAAGTATTAAACTGCATGAAAAAATGGGATTTAGGCACATTGGTAAGCGAGAGCGAATAGCTAAATTACATAACAAGTGGAAAGACAATCTTCTCTTCGAACGCCGAAGTCTTGTTGTTGGAATTGATTAAACTGCCGCCATATTATTTTTTAAGGACAAGATATTTTAGAGGGTAAACAGTACAAATTGCCGGCCTATAAGTCAACATTTTGTTGCCCCTCGGCCAACTTACGCTCTAATTCTGCCTGAAACTCTTCCATGACCGGCTTAACTGTGCTTTCGGGTAAGTCGGCAATTTTGATATACATCAATCCATCCACAGAATTGTTGAATAATGGATCTACATTAAAAGCAATCACTTTTGCGTTTTGCTTTATATATTTTTTAATCAGAACGGGGAGTCTTAAACTTCCTGGTTCCACCTCATCAATTAATCTATCAAATTTGTTTAAATCGGCTTGGGTTTCATCAAAAACAAATTCCTTATCCGCGTCCTTAAGTTTTACTTTAAATTCTTTCTTGGGTCTGATGTATTGAGCTACATAGGGGTCCCAATAATTAGACTTCATAAACTCTATCATGAGTGATTTGGAAAAATTAGAAAATTGATTGCTGATGCTTACTCCGCCAATTAAAAATTTATGCTCCGGAAATCTTAGAGTAGTATGCACAATTCCCTTCCACAAAAGAAATAAAGGCATTGGTTTTTGCTGATATTCTTTAACAATGTAGGCTCTACCCATTTCTATAGACTGGCTCATCATAGCGTGTAATTCCGGTTCTACCCTAAAAAGATCCTGAATATAAAAGCCATCTATCCCATATTTAGCATATATCTCAGACCCCATACCCATTCTATAGGCTCCAACAATTGTTTTTTCTTCATCATCCCATAGAAACAAGTGGTAATAGTAGGAGTCAAAACTATCTAAATCGCTAGAATTATTGGTGCCTTCTCCTATGGCTCTAAAGGTAACTTCCCGTTGCCGACCAATTTCCTTTAATATAAAGGGCATGTCTTTAGCCTTTGCTAAAAAAACTTCGTAGTTCTTGCTCTGCAACAGTCTGCAATCCTTTTTTCTTAAGCGCTCTATTTCTTCTTGTATTACTTCCGTTCTAACCGGGGTAACTATTTTTCTGGGGGGTTTAGGAATTTTGAGTGTAGTAGGAATCTGATCTATTAGTCGTTCTTTTTCATAGGCATTGGCCAAAATATATGTTTTTCTACGCAACAATTCTGTAAACTCTTCCAAATTTTCCTGTTCATTCTGAGTTTGCACACTTATAGGTTGCCCTATTCTTACCTTTATGGGTCTATTTCGCTGTGACCCTACCTCAGAAGGTAATTTTGCCGTTCTAAAAATGTCATTGATTTTAGACAACCTATAAAATAACCGGCTATTTCTGGCATGAAAGTAAATTGGAACTACCGGAACTTCTGCCTTCCTAATTAATTTTAAGGCAGCCTCCTCCCATGGTCTATCTACTATTAATCGACCATCTTTATAAGTAGAGACTTCTCCGGCCGGAAAAATTCCAAGGGGATGTCCGTCTTTAATATGCTTCAAAGCTGTTTTGAAGCCCCCGATACTACTTTTTACGTCTTTATGTGTTTCAAATGGATTCACCGGGAGGATATATGGAGCCATAGGCTTTATCCTACTTAATAAAAAATTAGCTACAATCTTGAAATCAGCCCTGTTCTTAAGCATCAATTTCAACAACAAAACCCCATCCATACCTCCCAAAGGGTGGTTAGATATGGTAATGTAAGGACCTTCCTTGGGAAGCCGTTTAAGATCATCTTCCGGAATTTCAAAGTTAATTTCGTAATGTTCTAAAATAGCATCTAAAAATTCTACCCCTTTTAAATGCTTGTGACGATCATAAAAAGCATTTATATTAGATATTTGGGTTACCCTCATGAGAATCCATCCCATAAAAGTTCCCAAAAAACCATACTTATCAATATTGATTGCTTTAGCTACCTCCTTTGCGGTCACTAAACCCATAGGTCATAAAATTAGTGAATAGCAAATATAGCAATTTTGATGAGGAGGTCTTTGCTTTCTGATAATGAGATAATTTGTGCTTTTTTTTGGGGGTCTATTTTACTACCAATTGTAAGGTTTCAATACCTCGCTGCTCCAATAGAATTTCTTTCCCATTTTGGAGCGAGGTAATTGAATCCACATCAAAGTGCCGTATAGTGTACAAGGAAACATTCTCATGATGCACCACATTAAATTTACTTTTCAATTGATTCAATAGGTCTTCTAATCTGCCAAACTTGTTATCTACACAAACCGAAAAGCTTATCGCCGAATTCTGAATTAAATCTACCTTCATTCTGTAATCATGAAATAGCTTAAAAAGCTCGCTCATACTGTCTTCAACAATAAATGAAAAGTCCAGCGAAGACAATTTCATTAAAACCTGATTCTTCTTTACTATAAAACAAGGAACTTTAGGTTCTATTCCTATTCCTTTCTCTACAATAGTGCCTGTTGCAGTAGGGTTAATGAAAGATTTGACATATAGCGGTATTTCCTTGCGCTGAAGTGGCTGCAAGGTTTTAGGATGTATCACAGATGCCCCATAAAAGGCTAATTCTATAGCTTCTCTATAAGATATTTTATTCAACAGCTGTGCATTCTCAAAATATCTTGGGTCTGCATTTAGCACTCCAGGCACATCTTTCCAAATAGTTACTGCGGTAGCATTTAAGCAATAGGCCAAAATAGCTGCGGTATAATCCGATCCTTCCCTGCCTAGTGTTGTTGTAAAGTTATTATCATCACTTCCTAAAAACCCTTGAGTAACATTTAGTTTTTTTTGGTCTATTCTTTTGCCAACATGTTCTTGGGTTTTCTCCCAGTTAATATTTGCATCCCTATAATTATCATCTGTTTTGATAAGAGTACGTACATCGAGCCAATTACTCTTTAATCCACATTCGTTCAGATACTCATTTAATATGGTTGAAGAAACTAACTCACCATACCCAACAACCTGATCATAAACAAAATTATACTTCGGAGATTTGTTCCAAACTAAAAAGCCTTGTACTTCATCAAACAAGGACTTTACTTTTTGGAATATTGGATGTTTATCATTTTGAAAAAGATCCATTAAAATATCATGGTGATATTTTATCACTTCCTGAATTGACGAAGAAAGTGCCGCCTTATCTTTAAAATAGGCATTTACAACTTCTTCCATGGCATTGGTGGTTTTTCCCATGGCAGACACTACTAACAGAGTGTTATCAAAACCAACTTCTCTCAACACTTTTACTACGTTTTTAACTCCATCCGCATCTTTAACAGATGCACCACCGAACTTAAATACCCTCATATATTATTAATAAAATTTTGTATCCCTTTTTCGTCTAAATGAACAACATCCCAATCCCTTTTTACTTTGGCGCCTTTGCTTTCATAAAAAGTGATTGCAGGCTCATTCCAGTCAAGAACCTCCCAACAAATACGCTTAACACCTAGTCGATGTCCATATTTTACAACCTCCTCCAATAAAGCACTTCCTAGTCCGCTACCCCTAATTTTTTTGGTTATAATTAAATCTTCTAAATGAACTACAGCTCCTTTCCAAGTGGAGTATCTCATATAAACTAATGCCATACCAACAATATCGCCTTCCAATTCCGCTACAAAACAATGGAAGCGCTTGTTTGCTCCAAAGCCATCTTTAACAAGATCATCAGCTGTTAATTCAACCGCGTCCTGTTCTTTCTCATAGTCTGCCAATTCTTGTATAAGCTCCAATACCTTTGGCATATCTGCCGCCTGTGCCTCTCTAATTATACTTTTCATTTTTGTTACAAATAAAACACAAAGTTATAAATTTAAAAAATCAAAAGTTTACTAAAACGTTTTTGTTTAACAAAAAACCCGAACTTTATACACTAATAAAACAGCTTTCAAACAATGGATGAAAAAAATACGACACTAGGGGAGTTCATCATAGAAAATCAGTCTTCTTTTCCCTATTCTTCCGGAGAATTATCCAAGCTTATTAATGCCATTAGACTTGCTGCAAAAGTAGTAAACCATGAAGTTAACAAAGCAGGTTTAGTTGATATTTTAGGTGGTGCTGGAGAAACCAATGTTCAGGGTGAAAATCAACAAAAATTAGATGTTCTTGCGAATGAAAAATTCATTCAGGCCTTAAAAAACAGAGAAATTGTTTGTGGGATTGCCTCAGAAGAAGAAGACCATTTCATAAGCATCAATAGCAATGACAGCAACCATCAAAACAAATATGTAGTCCTGATAGATCCGTTAGATGGTTCTTCCAATATAGATGTAAATGTTTCGGTTGGTACTATTTTCTCCATATACAGAAGAATTACGCCGGTAGGGACTTCGGTGACTTTGGAAGATTTCTTACAATCAGGACGCAACCAGGTGGCTGCCGGCTACATCATATACGGCACTTCAACCATGTTAGTGTACACAACCGGCCATGGGGTAAATGGATTTACATTAAATCCTGCAATAGGCACTTTTTATCTTTCTCATCCCAATATGAAATTCCCAAAGACAGGCACTATTTACTCTATAAATGAAGGTAACTATAACCACTTTCCACAAGGTGTAAAAGACTACCTAAAATATTGCCAAAAAGAGGAGGGTGATAGACCCTATACCTCACGCTACATAGGGTCTTTGGTTTCGGATTTTCACAGAAACATGATAAAAGGAGGTATCTACATGTATCCTAAAAGCAACTTAGCATCTAATGGGAAACTTCGTTTGCTCTATGAATGCAATCCTATGGCATTTATTGCAGAACAAGCTAGTGGAAAGGCCAGTGACGGATATCGGCGCATAATGGATATTCAGCCGGCAGAACTACATCAAAGGGTGCCTTTCTTCTGTGGATGCTCATTAATGGTAGAAAAAGCAGAGGAGTTTATGACTAAAAATCCAATCTAATGCTCTATCAGATAGAGATAATCTTCAAAATCAAATTTTCCACTAAAAATAGCTACTGATCTTTTAATTATAGCCTCTGCTTTTTCATCTGAAAAACCCAAGCCTGTGGCGTATTTTCGCAACAAGATCATTTCATTGTCATCTACATTGTGATCTGCAAAAATAATCTTGAAAAGATCAAAAAGACGTTCCATACGCTTTTCCAAACTCACCGGAGGATGAATCGGATATTTATTCTCTTTCTTCATTATCTCCTTGTACTCCACTGCACTAATGTCCAGTTTCCGAGCAAAACTATCTAATAATAATTTTTCTTCAGGACCAACCTCGCCGTCAACAGCAGCAAGGGTTGCAAGAGATGCAAAATGTGCCAAATTACTTTTGTGGTCGCTGTTACCATACAAATCTACAAAAGACATAATACTAAATTTATAGCGGCAAATATACTTTTTTTAAAGGTCATACTTTAATTTCCATAGCAACTTTATTTGCTTTCAAAATTTGTAACTTTCCAAAGCTATGAAAAAACCCCTTTTACAATTTACAAACAAGGGCATTTACTGTGCCCAGGCGAAAGTTTACTTGGACCCATGGAAACCTGTAGACAAAGCTATCATTTCTCATGGGC
>CAYTDS010000023.1:6584-16859 GCA_964436555.1 uncultured Flavobacteriaceae bacterium
AAAGTTTACTTGGACCCATGGAAACCTGTAGACAAAGCTATCATTTCTCATGGGCATGCAGACCATAGTCGTTGGGGACATAAGGAATATATTACCCACCACAGGAATATTCCAATAATTACGCACCGCTTAGGAGATATCAAAGTATCCGGAAAGAACTGGGGGGAGACATTCGTTATCAATAACGTTAAATTTAGTTTACATCCTGCAGGACATATCATTGGTTCTTCGCAAATACGAGTGGAACACCAAGGAGAGGTATGGGTATTTACAGGAGATTATAAAACAGAAAACGATGGTATTTCAACACCCTTCGAACCTGTTAAATGTAGCACCTTCATAACCGAGTGTACGTTTGGACTACCTGCTTTTACATGGACTCCACAAGAAGAAGTTTTTAACGATATAAATACGTGGTGGGCAGAAAACCGTTCTGAAGGAAAAACCTCTGTTTTATTCGGTTATAGTCTTGGAAAAGCGCAACGTTTATTAAAATATTTAAATACAGATATCGGGCAAATATACACCCATGGTGCCATTGAAAATATGACCGAGGTTTTGCGTCCAATGGTTGATTTTCCAAAAACCACCCTAATTACCAAGGACACTAAAAAAGAAAACTTATTAGGTAATATCGTTTTGGCACCGCCCAGCGCCCATGGTAGCGCTTGGATTCGTAAAATGGTACCCTATGTCACAGCATCTGCCAGTGGATGGATGACTTTCCGAGGGGCTAGAAGAAGAAGAGCAATAGACAAAGGTTTTGTGCTTAGCGATCACTGTGATTGGTCCGGACTCTTATCCAGCATTAAAGAGACCGGGGCAGAAAAAGTAATCTGCACACATGGTTACACAGATATTTTTTCTCGATACCTAAGGGAACTAGGTTATGATGCCCATACTGAAGAAACACAATATGGCGAAGAAGAAACCGAGGCTATTGTAGCTTCCAATACATCCCTTGAGGTATGAAGAATTTTGCCCAACTTATTAAGACCTTGGACAGTACCAACAAAACTACAGTCAAGGTACAGGCACTAACGAATTATTTTCTTGAAGCTAATAACTCAGACAAGGTGTGGACCATCGCCATTCTATCTCACCGAAGACCACCAAGACCAATTAACACTTCGCTTTTGCGTCAATGGGCCTCAGAGCTGGCAAACATTCCCCTCTGGCTGTTTGAGGAAAGCTATCACATTGTAGGCGATCTGGCAGAAACAATTGCTTTGGTCGTCCCTAAAACCAAACAATCCTCGGAGAAAAGCCTGACAGAATTTTTAGAGGAAATGATAGCATTAAAGAAAAAAACCGATATAGAGAAGAAAGCCTATCTAAATAACAATTGGAAAGTCCTAAATTACTATGAGCGTTTTGTTTTTACCAAATTGATTACAGGGGGTTTTAGAATTGGGGTAAGCCAGAAATTAATGACCAAAGCCTTGGCTAAAGCAACGGCAATGGATGAAGATATTTTGGCCTATAAATTAATGGGTAACTGGGACCCCAATACCATTTCCTTTAAGCAATTGTTGTTGGAAGAAAATGAAAGCGATTACCTCTCCAAACCTTATCCTTTTTATTTGGCGTATGCTATAGATGGACAGATAGCGGATTTGGGCGATGTACGTGAATGGTCAGCGGAACATAAATGGGATGGAATTCGTTCCCAAGTGATTCTACGAAATGATGAACTCTTTGTATGGAGCCGTGGAGAGGAACTAGTGACGGACAAATATCCTGAGTTTGAAAAATTCATAGGTGCCATTCCTAATGGAACCGTTATGGACGGTGAAATACTCCCATTTCCAAATAGCACTATTGGTACTTTTAATGATCTTCAGACCCGAATAGGCCGTAAAACCATCTCCGCAGCGCTGTTGAAAAAAGTACCTGTTATTTTAAAAGCATATGATCTTTTGGAATGGCAGGGAAAAGATATTCGTAACCTTCCTTTTATAGAGCGAAGAAAGTTATTGGAACAATTATTTAAAAAAGTTATTGAAAATAAGGACAAAGAGCAAAGTCAAAGTAACCTTCCTTTACATCTTTCGGAAACCATGCATTTTTCAACTTGGGAAGAGGTAACCCGAGAACGGGAACGTTCCAGGGAAAAATACAGTGAAGGCCTTATGTTAAAACGTAAGGACTCCCCTTATCTGGTTGGACGAAAAAAGGGCGATTGGTGGAAATGGAAAGTTGACCCGTTAACTATTGACGCCGTGCTCACCTATGCCATGCGTGGTCACGGTAGACGAAGCAATCTATTTACAGATTATACCTTTGCGTTATGGGATGAAAATGAGAAAGGCGAAAAGGAATTGGTGACTTTTGCCAAAGCCTATTCCGGACTGACTGATGCAGAATTTAGAAAACTGGATGCCTGGATTAAAAAAAACACCTTAGAACGTTTTGGCCCGGTACGAAGTGTAACCCCGCATCATGTCTTTGAAATCGGGTTTGAAGGCATTGCCCTTTCCAATCGTCATAAAAGTGGTGTAGCCACACGTTTTCCGAGAATGCTGAGATGGCGGCAGGATAAAAATATACACGAGGCTAATAATCTTGAGGATTTAAAAGCATTAATCTCCAAATAATTAAAAACTCCTTCCCCAGAAAGGGGAAGGTGGCTTCGAGCGCAGCGTAGAAGACGGAAGGGGTTAAAATCCCATGCCCTGCTCAAAAAACCCAAAACATTCTCCAAAAAACAAAACAAAAAAACTCTTTCTTTAAGCAAAGCGAGAAAGATGGAAGAGCCTGGCTACCGAATAGGTTGGAGTAAAACCCAAAAAAAAACTCCTTCCCCAGAAAGGGGAAGGTGGATTCTAGCGAAGCGAAGAAGACGGAAGGGGTAAAGTCCCAAGCCTATCTCCAATAACATAAACTCAAAATAAAGGACCTGGACCATAGCGCGTAGAAAAACTACTCTAGAAGGAGATGGATCACCTATTCATTATTATCCCTTTTTAGAAAACGTTATCTTTAATCACCAGATTTCCAAAAGGCGAAACATCAAATCTCCAAGTTGTCGAAAACAAATTGACAATGGAAAATATATGCCCATGAACAAAAAACACGACCCACCTCAATCCAAAGAGCACAGGAAAGAACTGCGAAAGAATCTGACACCGGCAGAGGCGTTTTTATGGAAGCAGCTTAAGGGGCAACAGTTTAATGGGCTTAAATTTAGAAGACAACATGGTATTGACAATTATATAGTTGACTTTTATTGTGCTGAGGAAAATCTTATTATTGAATTGGATGGTGAGGTACACATGAATGCTACCACGGAGGAAAAGGACCATAAACGTACAGAGAGATTAACAGCAATGGGATTTAAAGTAATTCGGTTTGAGAATAAAATGGTGTTCGAAAACTTACCATCTGTTTTAATGGAGATAGAACATAATTTCAATTTAAAATAAAAAAAACTCTTTCTTTAAGCAAAGCCTAGAAGTTGGAAGCCCTACTGACCAACAATGACAGGGTCTTGCCTATCGAATCTGAGATTAGAAAAAATGCTTGGCACTACACTAAAGGCTTGGGCTCTACCCCGTCCGCCCACCAAGTGGGCACCTTCCCCTGCAAAGGGGAAGGAACAAGCACAAAAAAAACTCTTTCTTTAAGCAAAGCGAGGAAGACGGAAGGGCCTGCCTACCGAATAGGTTGGAGTAAAACCCACAAAACAAAAAAACTCCTTCCCCAGAAAGGGGAAGGTGGCTTCGAGCGCAGCGTAGAAGACGGAAGGGGTTAAAATCCCAAGGCTCAATCCCACATCATAAATTTCAACTAAAAAGTCTAATTTTGGAAAAAGAGGTTCCCAAAAGCAAATTCATCCTCAAGCTTAATTAACTAACATAAGCAGCTTGATTTGCTGCTCCGTCAATGTCTACCCGAGAAGAACTTTTTCATATTGCAGAAAATTGGTTCCAAGAACAAAACTGGAAACCTTTTAAATTTCAAAAAGATACTTGGAAAGCATTTCTACAGGGTAAAAACGGATTGCTAAATGCCCCTACGGGAAGCGGTAAGACCTATGCACTTTGGTTTCCTATTGTCCTGAATTACATCAAAAATAATCCTGAGTATAAAAAGAAACATAAAAAAGGATTAAAAGCGGTCTGGATTACACCATTACGTGCGCTATCGCAAGAAATTAAACAGTCCGCCGAACGGATAACAGTAGATTTGGGTACCCAAATGACCGTAGGGATTCGCTCCGGAGACACTTCTACTAAGGAAAGATCTGTTCAAAAAAAGCAAATGCCAGATCTGTTAATTACCACACCGGAAAGTCTTCAGTTGCTATTAGCCACAAAGGGATACGACAAGATTTTCAAGGATTGTACTGCAATTGTAGTTGATGAATGGCATGAGCTTTTAGGAACTAAAAGAGGCGTGCAAATGGAATTGGCACTTTCCCGGTTAAAATCTATTTCAAATAATCTTCGTATTTGGGGAATTTCTGCTACCATTGGTAATTTGGAAGAAGCACGTGATGTACTGCTTGGTCCTGAATCCAAAGCTCTGGAAAATTCCATCCTAATTAAAGCAAACCTCATCAAAAAGATTACGGTCAAAAGTATTATTCCCGAAAAAATGGAAGCCTTTCCTTGGCGCGGTCATCTTGGATTGCATTTGTTGGAAGAAGTCGTACCAATTATCAATAACAGTAAAACCACCCTATTATTTACCAATACCCGTAGCCAATGTGAAATCTGGTTTCAGAAAATATTGGAAAAACATCCGGAATATGCTGGAGACATGGCAATGCATCATGGCAGCATTAATAAGGAAACCCGGGTCTGGGTAGAAAATGCTATCCGTAATGAAAATCTGAAAGCTGTGGTATGTACCTCAAGTCTAGATTTGGGCGTAGATTTTGCCCCCGTAGAAACCGTTATTCAAATTGGAGGGCCAAAAGGCGTTGCACGCTTTTTACAACGAGCGGGGCGCAGTGGCCACAGACCAGGAAAGGAAAGTATCATTTATTTTTTACCCACCCATGCCATAGAACTCATTGAGGCATCGGCCTTACAAAAAGCTGTGAAACAAAATACGGTAGAAGATCGCATTCCCTACCTCAACAGCTATGATGTTTTATTGCAATACTTAACTACCTTGGCCATTTCAGACGGATTTTATCCCAAGGAAATCTATAAGGAAGTAAAACAAACTTTCTGCTATCAGGCCTTATCAGAAAATCAATGGCAATGGTTACTTAATTTTTTGGTCATGGGTAGCCAAAGTTTACAGGCCTATGACGAATTTAAAAAAGTGGAGGTTGAAGTCGATGGGAAGTTTGTAGTGACTAATCGTGGTGTGGCTATGCGGCATCGCTTTCAAATTGGGACTATTGTTGGTGATGTAAACTTAGCAGTAAAATACCAAAAGGGAGGCTTTATTGGTTCCATAGAAGAATTCTTTGTTTCCAAACTGAATCCGGGCGATGTATTCACTTTTGCCGGAAGAAATTTAGAATTCATCCGCATTAGGGAGATGACTGTTCAGGTAAAGAATTCCTCTAAAAAAACGAACAAAGTCTCCAATTGGATGGGAAGTAGAATGACGCTCTCAGCCCAAATGTCGGAATTGCTTAGAAATGAGCTTTACAGTTCTAGCGACCCTATCGAAAAACAATCCATTGAAATACGCTCGTTGGCTCCACTTTTTGAACGGCAACGAAGGGAGAGTATCGTGCCCAAACCCGATGAATTTCTTATAGAGACGTTTAAGACGCGTGAGGGATATCACCATCTTTTTTATCCCTTTGAGGGAAGATTTGTGCATGAGGCCATGGGCAGCCTTTTAGGTTACCGCATTAGTCTGCTATCTCCCATTACTTTTTCATTGGCCTTTAACGATTACGGTTTTGAACTTTTATCCGACCAACCTATTGATATAAAGCAGGTGTTAGACAATGATTTATTTTCTATTGAATTTATGTTAAACGACCTTCAAAAAAGCCTAAACGCTACCGAAATGGCTCGCAGAAAATTTAGGGATGTGGCCATTATCAGTGGTATGGTGTTTACAGGATATCCCGACAAAAAAATCAAAATGAAACATTTGCAAAGCAGTTCCCAATTGCTGTTTGATGTTTTTAGGGATTACGAACCGGAAAATTTACTGTTTCTGCAAGCTTTTACTGAGACTTTTGAACATCAACTGGAAGAAGGCCGGTTGCGACTTTCTTTGGAGCGTATTGCACACCAAGATATCGTTTGGAAACCATGTGAAAAACCTACTCCCTTTTCGTTTCCTTTAATAACGGACCGTATGAGCCGTGAGAAACTATCCAGTGAACAAATGGAGGACCGGATTAAAAAAATGGCGGCCCTTTTGATGAAGAAATAGGCCATATAAAAGCCAAAAATAACCCCTTTTATTTTTCTTTAATCTCTCATCATACCATAACCTATGTGATTCTTGTAGATTTGCACTATGACACATCCCCTCAAAATCTATAACCAATCTTTTGTTCTGCACTTCTCCGGAGCCCTTTTCTGGGAAGAAAAATCCATGCTCTTGATAAGTGATGTGCACTTAGGGAAAGTATCCCATTTCAGAAAATTTGGTGCTGCTGTTCCACAGCAGGCCGTACAACAAAACTTTAACGCCATGAATACGGCTATCCATTCTTTCAAACCCACAACTATTGTTTTTTTAGGTGATTTATTTCACTCTTCCTTGAATAAAGAATGGGAACTTTTCGAGGAATGGGTTCGATCAATATCGGCCAAAATCATTTTGGTAAGTGGCAACCATGATATCATTTCTCCCTTAAAATATGAGGAATTGGAGATAAGTGTGTTGGCGGAATTGCAATTAGATTCCTTTTTATTGACCCACCATCCGACCGAACATGAAGACTTATTTAATTTTTGCGGACATATTCATCCGGCTGTTCGATTGAGCGGTTTGGGACGGCAATCAATAAAATTACCTTGCTTCTATAAAACAGATCGTCAACTAATTCTTCCGGCATTTGGGGAATTTACAGGGTCTCATACATTGGAACCCTGCCAAGGTTGTGAAGTTTTTGCGCTTTTGGGAGATGCTGTATTACCCGTACCTATCAAAGAAGTTAAAAAGAAACGTTTTAATCTGAAATAGCTCATATAATCTTTTAAAGGTCTGCGATGGTTTATAAAAGGAAACAGAACTTTATTAAAATCAAATTGGTAAAACGTACATTGACTTCCTATATTTGCACAAATTTTAAAGCTTGGGTAAAACCAAAATTTTAGAAGCTTACGCACAGTCTCCGCAATTGCAGAAACTGCAACGTGTTATTGCCTCTTCTGAAAAAAATATCAGTCTAACAGGTCTCTGTGGTTCGGCTTTCTCCTTCGCATTTGCAGAACTATTTAAAACATCAAACAAACCATTTTTGCTTCTTTTCAATGACAAAGAAGAGGCTGCTTACTACTTAAATGACCTTGAAGAACTTTTGGATAATAGCGATGTGCTTTTCTATCCGGGTAGCTATAGACGACCCTATCAAATAGAAGAAACCGATAATGCAAACGTATTGTTACGAGCCGAGGTGTTAAACCGTATCAACTCCCGAAAGAAACCGGCTGTTATAGTTACATACCCTGATGCATTGTTTGAAAAAGTAGTTACACGCAAAGAATTAGACAAAAACACCCTAAAAATTAAGGTTGAAGACACCCTTTCCCTTGATTTTTTGAACGAGGTGCTATTCGAATACCAATTTAAGCGTGTCGATTTTGTTACGGAACCGGGAGAGTTTGCTGTGCGCGGGGGTATTGTTGATGTTTTTTCTTTCTCTCATGACTTACCTTATAGAATTGAATTTTTTGGGGATGAAGTGGATAGTATCCGAACCTTTGATGTGGAAACGCAATTGTCTACCGAAAAAGTAAAGCGTATTAGTATTATTCCCAATGTGGAAAATAAGTTTACAAATGAAACTCGTGAAAGTTTTTTAACCTATATTGCTTCTGATTCCATCATCTATGTTTCTGATTTGGATTTGCTTTACGATAGAGCAGACGCACTCTTTGAAAAAGCTTCTGAGGCCTTTACAAAACTTGCGGAAACAATAAAGCGCGCCAGCCCTGAGGAATTGTTTGTAAATGGATCTCTTTTAAAAGAACAATTAGAAAAGTTTCAAGTATTAACAGCCTCTCAAAAAGCAGCTGCCGCCCAAATTGTTTTTAGTACTCAACCACAACCATCTTTCAATAAAAAATTTGATTTTTTAATTGAAGATCTTAACAGCAATCATCGGGAAGGGATCATTAATTATATCTGCTGTTCCAGCGAACAACAAGCCAAACGTTTTCATGATATTTTTGATGAAATAGGATCACAGGTCCATTATAAAACCGTGGTACTTCCGCTCTACCAGGGGTTTGTGGATACGGACTTACAGATAGCCTGTTATACAGATCATCAGATTTTTGAGCGTTATCACAAATTTCACTTGAAAAACGGATACGCAAAAAAACAAGCCCTTACCCTCAAAGAACTGAATAAGCTCGAAATAGGGGATTATGTAACCCATATTGACCACGGTATCGGGAAGTTTGGTGGCCTCCAGAAAATAGATGTGGAAGGAACACCCCAGGAAGCAATAAAACTAATTTATGGCGATAGGGATATTCTCTATGTCAGCATCCATTCACTCCACAAGATTTCAAAATTCAACGGAAAGGATGGCGCCGTTCCCAAAATATACAAATTGGGCTCTGCAGCATGGAAAAATCTAAAAGAAAAGACCAAATCCAGAGTCAAGAAAATTGCTTTCGATCTTATACAAATATACGCCAAACGCCGTCTGAAAAAAGGCTTTCAATATGAGCCGGACAGTTACCTACAATTAGAATTAGAAGCCTCATTTATTTATGAGGATACCCCTGACCAGACTAAAGCTACAGAAGATATCAAGAGCGATATGGAAAGTCAACGCCCTATGGATCGTTTGGTCTGTGGGGATGTCGGTTTCGGAAAAACAGAGGTTGCCATTCGCGCAGCCTTTAAAGCAGTTGATAATGGTAAGCAGGTTGCAGTTTTAGTTCCTACCACTATTTTGGCCTTTCAACATCATCGCACCTTTACGGAGCGTTTGCAGGATATGCCTGTAACAGTAGACTATTTAAATCGATTTAGAACCGCAAAAGAAAAAAGGGAAACCTTAGATAATCTGGCTGCCGGAAAAGTAGATATCCTAATTGGCACCCATCAATTGGTCAACAAAAATGTAAAGTTTAAGGATTTAGGGCTGCTTATTGTTGATGAAGAACAGAAGTTTGGTGTAAATGTAAAAGACAAACTCAAATCCATTTCTGAGAATATTGATGTACTCACCTTAACAGCAACACCTATCCCTCGTACACTACAGTTTAGTTTAATGGCTGCTCGTGATTTATCGGTGATAAATACAGCACCTCCAAACAGGTATCCTATTGAAAGTGAAGTGATACGTTTTAACGAAGAGACCATTCGGGACGCTGTTAGTTATGAAATACAACGGGGCGGACAAGTATTTTTTATCCATAATCGTATTGAAAATATACGGGAAGTGGCGGGAATGTTACAGCGTTTAGTACCCGATGCTAAAATCGGGATTGGTCATGGCCAAATGGAGGGTAAAAGCCTGGAATCGTTAATGCTTGCCTTTATGAATGGTGAATTTGACGTTTTAGTGTCGACCACCATCGTTGAAAGCGGGCTGGATGTAACCAATGCAAATACCATTTTTATTAACAATGCGAATAACTTTGGACTTAGTGATTTGCACCAAATGAGAGGGCGCGTAGGCCGAAGCAATAAAAAAGCCTTTTGCTATTTTATAACCCCTCCATATGATGTAATGACCACAGACGCACGAAAACGTATTGAAGCCTTGGAACAGTTTACGGCTCTGGGCAGTGGTTTTAATATTGCTATGAAAGACCTTGAAATACGGGGTGCAGGAGATATTTTGGGTGGTGAACAAAGCGGATTTATCAATGAAATTGGTTTTGAAACCTATCAAAAAATTCTTGAAGAAGCCATAGATGAATTAAAAGAAAATGAATTTAAGGAACTTTACCAGGAAGTTGAGGGTCATCACGAAAAAGTGTTTGTAAAAGAAACCCAAATCGATGCTGATTTTCAGTTGCTATTCCCGGATGATTATGTTAATAACACTACAGAACGTTTAAATCTGTACACCCAATTAAATCAGGTAAAAACCGAGGAAGAGTTACATAAATTTGAAACCGGCCTTATTGACCGGTTTGGGGAACTCCCTGTACAGGT
>CAYTDS010000024.1:0-9668 GCA_964436555.1 uncultured Flavobacteriaceae bacterium
TGCATTACCACAGTTAGCAAGAGTTTTAGAAGAAACTCGTTTTACTTCTGAAGCTCTTTTACGCAGAGCAATTAACGCTGCCTTACGTGTTGGTGGTGAAAAAGAATTGGATTTGCTACTTGCTTATATTAACCGCGAGGGCGTCCCAACTAAACTCAAGGCAGAAGCAATTGCAGCACTGGCAACATGGACAAATCCTTCAGTCTTAGATCGGGTAGATGGTTATTACCGAGGAGAAATAAATCGTGAAGCTTCCCCTGTTATTCAAAGGGTTAAGGCAAACATAGATGGTTTTTTAAAAGAAACTAACACAGAAATTATTGTTTCTGTCTCCAAAATGCTTGGAGAATTAGGAATTTCAGAATATAATGAAGTATTAGATAAGTGGATGGTTTCTAATAAATCTCCGGAAGTCCGCTCTGCAGCACTAAGGGCATTAAGTAATTTAAACTATTCCAAAATAGATGCAATTATTAAGCGAGGAATGGAAGATAAAGATCAAAACGTAAGGACCACAGCCATAGAGTTTATTGGAAAACTGGATATTTCAAAGGAAAAACTCCCGGGAATTGTGATGCCTTTATTTAAAAGTGGTTCTCAAAGAGAACAACAAGAGGTATTGGGAGTTTTGGGGAAAATGCCGTTGGAAAAAAGTGAAAGTATCCTAGATGGACTTATTACACAATTAAACACTAAAAAGCTATCCCCGGCTATTGCTTTAGATTTAATAGAAGCAGTTCACGCAAGCAAATCTCAAAACCTTATATCTAAATTACCTTCTATAGAAACTACTGAAAATACCTTAGAGGCCTATAGTGAAACACTTTATGGGGGTGACCACAGAAGTGGCAGACAATATTTCTTGAACAATGCAGCAGGGCAGTGTGTACGCTGTCATGCTATTGGTGGACAAGGAGGTATTGTTGGTCCATCATTAGACAATATTGGCAATGTATTAAGTAGGACAGAAATTCTACAAGCATTAATTGAACCCAGTGCGCGTTTAGCTCCGGGATATGGCACCGTTTCCCTTGAACTCACCGATGGACAAACTGTTGTTGGCATCTTAGCGGAAGAAAAAAGGGATGAATTAATTCTTAAAACTTTCGAAGCAGAACCATTAGATATTCCCTTAGCTAGAATAGCAAAGCGGACTAACATACCCTCAAGTATGCCTGCAATGGGAACCCTAATGTCCAAAAGAGAGCTGCGTGACTTAATAGAATTTTTGGCCAACCAAAAGAAGTAACTTCAGAACTCATTCATAAAAAGAACGGAATGTAACCTACATATTATATTCCGTTTTTTTGTGCATTTGTTTCTCCTTTAGACCGTTGTTGCAAGTCCAAATGTGTATTACAATTTCACATCAGCAAATAATGCCCTATTTTTACAGACAAAATTTGTTTCTGATTTATATGGCAGAATTTATTAAAATATATCCTGAAAATCCAAACGCGAAGGAAATAAAAAAAGTGGTAGACATTTTGAGAGCAGGTGGCTTGGTTATCTATCCAACTGACACGGTATATGGTTTAGGCTGCGATATCACCAACACAAAAGCTTTAGAAAAAATTGCACGGATTAAAGGTGTAAAACTAGAAAAAGCCAATTGGTCATTTATTTGTGCGGATCTCAGTAATCTCTCAGATTATGTACGCCAGATAGACACCGCCACCTTTAAGATTTTAAAAAGAGCACTTCCCGGACCATATACTTTTATCCTTCCGGGAAATAATAATTTGCCAAAAGATTTTAAGAAAAAGAAAACCGTTGGGATTCGTATTCCTGATAATTCCATAGCCAAAGCCTTAGTAGAAGGACTGGGTAATCCTATTGTTTCCACCTCTATATATGACGAAGATGAACTTATTGAATATACTACCGACCCGGAGTTAATTTTTGAAAAATGGGAGAATTTGGTAGATGTGGTTATAGATGGTGGTTACGGTGGCAACATGGCCTCTACCATTATAGACCTGTCTCAGGGTGAACCGGAAATTATCCGTGAAGGGAAGGGTTCCATTGATATTTTTTAAGAGGTATAAACAAAAAAACCGCAACTTAAATCGTTGCGGTTTTATCATAAAACTAAAGAGATCTTAGTTTATATTTGGATCTTTCATTCCTTCTTCAATCATACTGTAAAACTGATCGATTTTTGGAAGTACTACTATACGTGTTCTACGGTTTTTAGATTTATCAGAAGCAGAAAGCGGAATATATTCGCTTCTTCCGGCAGCGGTCATACGTCTTGGATCTACTTTATAATCATTTTGCAAGATACGAACAACTGAAGTTGCTCTCTTAGTACTTAAATCCCAGTTATCCAAAAGAACACCGCTTCTGTAAGGAACATTGTCTGTGTGACCTTCTACCATAAATTCGAAATCCGGCTTATTGTTTACTACTTGAGCTACTTTTCCTAAAATTTCTTTTGCTTTAGCAGTTACGTTGTAGCTACCACTGGTAAACAATAATTTATCAGAAATAGATACAAAAACCACACCTTTTTCAACACTGATTTCAATGTCTTGATCGTCCAAGTTTCCAAGCACTCCTTTTAGACTTTGAACAAGTGATAAGTTCACAGAATCTCTTCTTGTAATTGCATTTTGTAATTTTCTGATAGTTAAATCTTTTTCTTGTAAGCTTTCTAAAGATTTTTCAAGATTTGCTGCACCCTTTGTGGTAAGTGTAGTCAAATTACCCATGTTGTTAATCAGTTCTTGGTTATTTGCTCTTAAAAAAGAGTTTTGATCCTCCAAGGTTTTCATTCTTGAGGTTGTAGAAGCTTTTTCCTCCAAACAAGTGTTTAGCTTAACAGTTGCCGAATTTAACAAATCTTGCGCTTCTTTATGTTTTGATTCGAGATCTGCATACTTCTTTTGAGATACACAGGACGATAACAGTAACGCTACTCCGAATAAGCCTAAAAATAATTTTTTCATAATGTATAAGATAAGTTTAAAATTTAAAAGTTTTGCTCGTAATCGTTTGGGTTTTCGTGTCAAAAATATAGAAAAAGCCTATTTACATCCTAGTGATTTCGTTAATCTTTTACTAAAACGTTAAAATTCTTTATCTGATGTACGAAATAGGACCAGACTATGGACTTTACACTATAGTAATTTGAGGTAAAATTTGTACGTTCTCTTTTACGATACATTGTACTAAAATTCTTGTAAAAACTAAGATGCGCCCTTAAAATAGAAAGACCGTGTTTAAATCTAAATTGAAAAATAAACCTGAAAAACGCTACACCATCTAAAAGTAGCCTTGTAAAAATAATAGGAAAAGCCTTCTTTCGAGGTAAGTTTTTTGTGATTGAAAATAGGGAGTTTCTAAAATTTAAATATGTTTTCTTTGGATTCATGTTGCTAAGTGTAGAACCGCCTAAATGATATACTTTTGATGCCCCGGAATAATAAACCTTAAATCCTTTATTTTTTGCTCTCCAACATAAATCTACTTCTTCCTGATGCGCAAAATAGTCTTCATCAAAACCGCTTAACTCCCAAAAAATCTCACTTTTAATAAACATACAAGCTCCTGTAGCCCAAAAAATTTCGGTAAAATCATCATATTGTCCTTTATCCCTTTCCAAAGTTTGGAAAATTCTGCCCCGGCAAAATGGGTAGCCTAATTTATCCAGAAAACCTCCTGCCGCCCCGGCATATTCAAAATATTCCGGATTTAGTAAATCTAAAATCTTTGGTTGCACAATAGCTGCTTCCGGAACTTCTGCAAAAATTTTTGCAATTGGTTCAAGCCAATTTTCTGTAACTTCAACATCGGAATTCAATAAACAAAAAATATCTGCATCTACATGCTTTAATGCATCATTATAACCCTTAGCAAAACCGCCGTTGGTCAAATTTTGAATTATTTTGATTTTGGGATAGTTACTTTGAACAAAAGCAACCGACTGATCTGTTGAGGCATTATCAGCCACGTAAATTGCTGCCCCATTAGAATATTGGGTAACAGAAGGCAGATAATTTTCCAAAAGTACCTGACCGTTCCAATTTAATATGACAATTGCTATTTTCAAAACGGAAGCAAATTAACGGCTAAAATCAGGAATATGGTCTAAAAAAGTATATTTTTCTTCTTCAAAGTTCATTTGACAGTAAAAATGATCTAATCCGTTGGTAACCATTAAATAATTGGATTTCAGTGCCAAATTATATCTGGCAATTTGGTCAAACACCATTTGTGTAATTTTAATTTCAGGGGATTTACATTCCACTAAGAGATATATAGAACCATCGGAATTAAAAATAACAACATCATAGCGCTTCTTAAGTTGATTAATTGTAAGTTCTTTCTCCACATTCACTAGACTAACAGGATAGTTCTTATTATAAATAAGTTGATGAACAACATGCTGTCTTACCCATTCTTCTGGTTGAAGTGAAACAAATTTTTTACGAATAATGTCAAAAATAAGGATCTTATTTTCGCTATTTTTGAACCTGAAGGTATATGGGGGAAAGTTTAACGGTCTCATTTATGTATGCGCAATTACCTCGAATTAATCAGCACTTTGCTCCTGATTATTTTGGAACTAAGCTCAAATATACCACTTGAATAGACTACAATCCAAAACTCATGAATTTTTCCTAATGGACGAAGTAAAACAAATTGTTACCGATATTCAAAATAAGAGAACTAAACCTGTCTACCTATTAACAGGGGAGGAGCCATACTATATTGATAAAATAGCCGAGCATATTGAAACCACTGTTCTAACTCCAGAGGAGCGAGAGTTTAATCAGATGGTGCTTTATGGTAAAGATGTAAGTATAGACGATATTGTTTCGAATTCAAAACGATATCCTATGATGGCTGAAAAACAGATTATCATCGTAAAGGAAGCGCAACATCTTTCTAAAACAATAGAGGATTTAAGTAATTATGTTGAGAATCCTCAACCCTCTACTGTTTTGGTAATCTGTTATAAGTATACAAAACTAGACAAAAGGAAGAAACTTTATAAGTCGGTTCAGAAGTATGGCGTTTTATTTGAAAGCAAAAAACTTTTTGAAAATCAGGTGTCTGACTGGATTCGAAAAGTTTTACAAGGTAAAGGATATGGCATTACCCCTAAAGCAGCAATGCTTTTGGTAGAATTTTTAGGAACTGACCTGAGTAAAATAAGTAAAGAGCTGGAAAAATTAGAGTTGGTATTACCTCCAAAAAGTGAAATAACTCCTAGTGATATAGAAGAAAATATAGGGATAAGTAAAGACTATAATAATTTTGAACTTAAAAAAGCAATAGGGGAGCGCGACGTTTTAAAAGCGACAAGAATTATTACCTATTTTGCTCAAAACCCAAAAGACAATCCGTTTGTTTTAACAATTACACTCTTGCATTCCTTCTTTACCCAACTGCTTCAATTTCATGGCCTTTCAGACCATTCAGCTAAAAATGTAGCCCGAATTTTAGGTATCAATCCATTCTTTGTATCGGAATACCAAATTGCTGCAAAGAACTACTCCATGAAAAGAGTAAGCCAAATTGTGGCTACCTTACGAGAGTTGGATGTTAAAAGCAAAGGGGTAGGGGCAAATCTATCCCAAGCCGATTTGTTAAAAGAACTCCTCGTAAAAATTATCTGATCTACTTTTTGTCTATACTGTATTTTCCGGGACCTAAGAGCATAATAAGTACAAAGAAAGTTAAAAACAAAAGGGCGTGCTCCTTCACATTAAACGGATCTGCGCGATGAACAATGAATGCGGCAACCGCCATGGTAATTGCAGCGGGTACAGCGGCCCAACGCGTCTTAAAACCAATGATGAGCAAAATAGGGCATAACACTTCCCCAATAACGGCAAGAAACAAAGAAGGTGTTTCTCCGATACCAATGGGATCTGCAAATTGAAAATCACCATTAATTAATTTTAGAAATTTTGGTATGCCATGGGTAAGAAGAAATACTGAAGGAACAATACGCAGCAGCGCAAGGGCAATGTCATTTTTGGGGGAGCTTTTCATTTAAATAGGATTTGAAGTTTAGTTAAAAGTAATACTAATTTTTAAAAATAAAAGGAGCTGTGATAAAAATCAATGCTCAAAAATAGCTTAACAGCTAAACAGGATAGTTTTAAAGTTATCGCAGTTTTGGATAATCTATTGGGTTAGCTTCATGCATAATATCATATATTTTTTCAAAAATATCTTCTGCATTTGGCTTTGAAAAATAATCCCCATCCGTAGCATAAGCAGGTCTGTGGGCCTTAGCGGTTAGGGTTTGAGGAGCACTGTCCAAATAAAGATAAGCCCCTTGTTTTTCAATAATTTCATGAATTAAGTAGGCGGAGCAGCCTCCGGGAACATCCTCGTCTACTACCAAAAGTCGGTTTGTTTTTTGAACACTCTTAAGCACATCGTGATTTATATCAAAAGGCAATAAGCTTTGGGCATCAATTACCTCAACATCAATACCTAAGTCCTTCAATTCTTGGGCGACCTGTACCACAATTCGCAAGGTTGAACCATACGAAACCACAGTAATATCTGTTCCCTTCTTTACTGTTTCCACAACCCCTATAGGTGTGCAGAGTGCCCCCAAATTGTTGGGTAGGGCTTCTTTTAACCGATATCCATTTAAACTTTCAATTACTAAAGCAGGCTCATCACTTTTTAAAAGCGTATTGTAAAATCCTGCAGCTTTGGTCATGTTTCTTGGAACCAAGATATACATTCCCCGAAGCAAATGTATAAATCCACCCATTTGAGATCCTGAATGCCAAATTCCCTCTAATCGATGGCCTCTTGTTCTAACAATTAAAGGAGCTTTTTGCTTCCCTACCGTTCTGTATAGCAGTGTTGCTAAATCATCACTTAACGTTTGTAAACAATACAACACATAATCCAAATATTGAATTTCTGCAATAGGGCGAAGACCCCGTAATGCCAAACCTATTCCTTGCCCTATAATAGTTGATTCCCTTATACCGGTGTCTGCAACGCGCAATTCTCCATATTTTTTTTGTAATCCCTCCAAACCTTGGTTTACATCACCAATTGCCCCGCTATCCTCACCAAAAATCAAAAGTTCCGGATACATACTAAACAATTTATCAAAATTGTCCCTTAATATCAATCGCCCATCTACTTGAGGGGCATCCATAGAATATCGAGGTTTTATTTCAGGTATGCTAGTTGCCTTATTGGGTTGCTCACTGTATAAATAAGCGCTAAATGCAGGTTGATATTCATTAATAAAATCTGTTACCCACTTCAGCAAAGCCGTCTTTTCAGGATTGTTTTCCTCCAAAACATACCGCAGTGCTCTTCGGGCCTTTGAAGCCAAATCCTTTTTATTAGGCTCCTCAATGGCAATAAGATCATTTTTAATTTTAGCAATAAAACTTCGGTTGGGACTATTAGTTCCCAAATTTTCCAACAAGGTAATCAGATCCTTTTTTATTTGTTTATGAGAGGCTAAAAACTCAGCCCAAGCTTCTTTTTTAGCATTACTTACGTCTTTCTTAATTGTTTTTTCCAGGGATTTTAAATATTCCTCAGTAGCAATTCCCGTTTCCAAGATCCACGCTCTAAAACGCTTATTACAATCATTTTCTTTTTCCCATTCCAAACGTTCTTCACTCTTATATCTTTCATGGGATCCCGAAGTGGAATGTCCTTGGGGTTGTGTTAATTCTGTTACGTGAATAATCACAGGAACATGTTCCTCTCTTGCTATATAAGAGGCATTTTCATACGTATGAATCAGGGCGGTATAATCCCACCCTTTTACCTTGAAAATTTCGTATCCAAAGTGCTCTTCATCACGTTGAAAGCCAACTAAAATTTTTGAAATATCTTCCTTAGTAGTTTGATATTTTGCAGGAACTGAAATGCCATACTCATCGTCCCAAATACTAATAACCATAGGAACTTGAAGTACCCCGCCTGCATTTACGGTTTCAAAAAATAATCCTTCACTGGTGCTGGCATTACCAATAGTTCCCCATGCAATTTCGTTGCCGTTATTAGAAAATTTACTGGCATCAATATCTTTTAGGTTTCGATAAATTTTCGAGGCTTGTGCAAGACCAAGTAATCTGGGCATCTGTGCAGCAGTAGGTGAAATATCCGAACTACTGTTTTTTTGATTTATGAGGTTTTTCCAAGATCCATCTTCATTGAGGCTGTAGGTTAGAAAATGTCCTCCCATCTGCCGACCCGCACTCATAGGTTCCTTTTCTATATCCGTGGTAGCGTAAAGGCCATGAAAAAAATCTTTGGGAGTTAGTCCCCCAATGGCCATCATAAATGTTTGATCCCTATAATAACCACTTCTAAAATCTCCATCTTCAAATGAACGTGCCATAGCTAACTGCGGTAACTCTTTCCCATCTCCAAAAATACCGAACTTGGCCTTTCCTGTAAGTACTTCCCGGCGTCCCAATAAACTACATTCTCTACTGGTATATGCTATTTCGTAGTCTCTGAGAATTTGAGTCTGAAAATCATCAAAAGATATGTCATTGCTGGTTTTGGGCTCTAATTTCATGTGTCTATTTCAATTTGCTTTTAGCGGGCACATGCAACGCCCATAGTATGCTTAAGTGTGTTCTAGAAAACTTTGTCCAAGGGGATTTCATGTAATACTTACTGGTTTAAGCAAAAGTATCAAAATTGAATGATTTTCGCAATATAACCGTTAAGATGTGCTTATTGATTTATTAAAAAGTACTTGATTTTAATTGTTTCTGTTAGAAATTTCTCAATTAAAGAATTATTTATTGAGAATATATTAATTGCTTAAAACCATTTTCGGTTAAACAGGCCCAGTAGTGTTTTAGGACTTAAGGTAACTATAAAGCGTATTTTTTCATCATAGTTGGGCTGAGAAATCTCCCAGCCATTATTGGAATATAACGGAAAATAAAGTTCAAAATAATCCGTAACCAAATTTAATCGTATACCTGAATCATATACAAATCGGGCGTTTTCCCCTTTGTTTTTCATAAAGCCAATATCACCATAAAGCTCTATCCACCGCCAGATATTTGCGCTTGTATTTACTGTGGTCATCCAATCGTTCGCAAAAGGATTGTTCAATTTAGATTTAAAGCCTCCTTCTGCAATTATGATTTGCTGACTGTATACACCCGAAGATTCTGATCTTCCCAAATAACTATAATCAAAAAGGTAATCGGTGGGTCTGTCCAAGGCAAAACTGAAAAAATCGGAATTGGTGTCATTTCGGAGAAACTTACCTGCAAAAAACCTAAAGTTAAATTGTCTATTGTTTTCAAACAGTTTTCTATACTCTAAATCAAAAGCCAATTTCGTAAAATTACTTGCTTGCTGACCATCCAGAAACCATGAAAAATAGTCAATTATCCCATTATTGGAATTTATAAACCTGGCATTAAAGATACTATAGTCCGGATCAGTTTCCAATGTTAAGTTTTCGTCTATTGTTCGGGAAACATTTACATGTCTCAAGGTTAAAAATTTCCGCTTATTGGAAATTAAATCATCTGGTCGCCAGCCCAAACTAATAGATGGCGTAATTGTAGTATATCTGGAGTTTACTTGAAAATGAGATGTAGATGCCCTAAGTGCATAATTAGAAACAAAAAGGCCACTTGTTCCATGGAACATCTGATAGTTTAAACGGGCAGAGCCAACCAATGCTT
>CAYTDS010000024.1:9768-15255 GCA_964436555.1 uncultured Flavobacteriaceae bacterium
TCTTCACCATTTCTTGGAATGGTAAACAACTTCTCATCAACAATATTTGATAACCAATATTTAGAAACTACGGAATCCTTTTGCAGTCCAAATAGGGATATCGGAACATTAGTACCTTCTTTGTTTCGTATACGGACTGTCAACGAATCTTCTGTCTTTTCTACTTTTTTTATCTTAAAATCTATTTGCCTGCTAGTAGACACATAATCATCAAAAAACCAATCGATTTCTTTTTCTGTATTTTGCGCCATAAACTCCCTAAAATCTTCACTGCGAACCGGTTTCAGTTTAAATGTATTGGCAAAGGTTTTCAAGTTAGCTTCTATCCGTTCTTTTCCCATGAAATCAGCTAAATATGCAATTCCTAGTCCCGCTTTAAACCGGTTTGCGATTTTATGATTATATTTTATTAAAGAATCTCCGGAGGTAACTAAAGACTGGTCTGTATTTCTCCTGGCAGAAATCATATATAGCAACGCATATTGATCGTTAAAATGCATTTGAGCTATGTGAAAACCCCTGATGCCCCATATGTTGGAAAGATTACCTAACAATTTTTGATTTGGGTAGTATTTTTCAACAAATGCAATCATTAAATAATTGGAAATAGCATCAGAAATCCATTTCTCTTTTCTTGGATTTAAAAATAGGGTTTCACGTAAATAACTGTTTAGAGCTGTTTTTAAGAATTTCATTTCAAACTGAAATCTTTCTTGATAGGGACGAATAAAAGGTGGTAATTGGTTAATGCCATAAAGGGGATTCTTAGCGTAATCCATCTCGCTCACAAATAATTGATGGTGCGGGTAATCACCTAGTGTTTCGTAGATAAAATCCCCTATCCTTGTCATTGAAATACCCTTGTTAATTTCATCATATTTAGCTGTTTCAATATCAGTGACAAAAGTTAGTCTGGGAGTAACATGCTTTGAAAACTTTTTTATCGGATCTAAAATTAGCTCACAGCTACTCTGCTTTAAACCTTTAAGCAATACCTGCTGACCCTGAGGAAAACTTGTTACGTTGTGGTACTCGTAATTGGAAGCTAGAAACAATTCTTTAGGAAAAATGAAGTTTATTTGAGTTTCAGTGATCCCTGTATACAAATCCTCGAGATTATTGTTGGAGTACAATTGCCATTTTCCTTCATCTGTATAAACCGCAGGAGTAAGGTACCAATCCTTTAAATAAAACTCATTCCTGCTACTATAACCATATGGGGTATACTTATTAGGTGGAAGCTTAACTGTATAGGTTAAGAAAATCTTGGCAGATGACCAAGGTAAAAGCGGACTATTAAGGCTTATTCTCAACAAATCACTTCCCGATGTTCTTTCCCAAAGCAAACCAACATAGTCACTATCAACGGCGCTCATAATTTGGGTACTTCCCCTTTCATTATCTTTTGCCAGATGTAAACTTTTCTTAAACTCTTCTGCAAAACGCTTGGCCAAAGCAGTATTTTTATTAGCATATGAATTAGCCCAATCATTAAAATACAGCACAACCAAAGTGTCTTTAGTATTGTTTACATAAGTAAATTCTTGTCTGATTTGAATTTCCTTGGTTTCGCCGTTTAAATTAGCAGAGATAGCATTTGTATGCTGCCCAAAGACCCCGGTAATGCCTGCTAAAAGCAAAGCTATACTCAAAAAAACGAAGAAATGAAAAGATCTGTAAAGGCGCATGTACAATTAAAAATTTGGACTCAATGTGCGTCCTTTATAAAAAGAATCAATAATTTCTACAACTTCGGTTTCCGTATCTACGATCTTAATAAGATTTAAGTCATTTGGGCTTATATTTCCTGCTTTCAGCATAACGTCTTTTATCCAATCTATGAGGCCTTTCCAAAAATCGGTGCCAACCAAAATAATAGGGAATTTTCCAATTTTGTGTGTTTGTATGAGGGTCATGGCTTCAAATAATTCATCTAACGTGCCAAACCCTCCGGGCATTACCACAAATCCCTGTGAATACTTTACAAACATCACTTTACGGACAAAGAAATAGTCAAAATCCAAGCTTTTATCAGAATCGATATAAGGATTATCATGTTGCTCAAAGGGAAGGTCAATATTTAATCCTACAGATGTACCTCCCGCCAAATGTGCTCCTTTATTTCCTGCCTCCATGATTCCCGGACCACCGCCTGTAATTATCCCATATCCGGCTTCTGCAACACTTTTGGCGATTTTCACAGCAAGTTCGTAATAGGGGTCTTCTTCCGTGGTACGAGCAGAACCAAAAATGGATACGCAGGGGCCTATAGCGCTCATTTTTTCAAAACCACTGACAAACTCACCCATTATTTTAAAAATAGCCCAAGAATCGTTTGTCTTTATTTCATTCCAACCTTTGTGGTGCTGTTCTTTTCTCATATTAAATCTGTTTAAGCAAACTAGAATTTTCTATCATTTAAATTATAATAGCAGACGTTCCACTCTAAAAGAATTTAAATTTCAACCAAACTTGGTAAACCTAGTTCTTTTCTCAAATATTTAGCTGTATAACTTTTTTTATCTTCTGATACTTCCTCTGGGGTACCCATGGCAACTATCATTCCGCCTCCACGACCACCTTCATATCCGATATCAATTACATAATCTACGGTTTTTATAACATCCAGGTTGTGTTCTATGATAAGAATTGTATTTCCTTTGTTCACCAATTTATTGAGTACATCCATCAAAACACGGATATCATCAAAATGCAGCCCTGTTGTTGGCTCATCCAAGATATAAAAAGTATTTCCGGTATCCCTTTTGGACAGTTCAGTGGCTAGTTTAATTCGTTGTGCTTCTCCACCCGACAAGGTTGTAGATTGCTGACCTAATGAAATATAACCGAGACCCACATCCTGTACAGTACTTAATTTTCTATGAATTTTAGGAATATTTTCGAAAAAGTCAACCGACTCATCAATGGTCATTTCCAGAATATCTGAGATTGATTTTCCTTTGAACCGTATTTCCAGAGTTTCTCTGTTAAAGCGTTTTCCATTACAAGTTTCGCATTCTACATACACATCCGGCAAAAAATTCATTTCAATGACCCGGAGACCACCACCTTGACACGTTTCGCAGCGACCCCCGGCTACATTAAAGCTGAACCTACCCGGTTTATATCCGCGGATAGCCGCCTCCGGACTTTGCGAAAATAAGGTGCGGATTTCACTAAAAACGCCGGTGTACGTTGCCGGGTTAGAACGCGGTGTTCTTCCGATTGGGGATTGATTAATATCTATAACCTTATCTATATATTCCAAGCCCGTAATACTTTTATAAGGCATGGGTTTTTTTACCCCATTAAAGTAATGGGCATTCATAATAGGGTAGAGGGTCTCATTGATAAGCGTAGATTTCCCACTTCCCGAAACCCCTGTAACACCAATCATCTTACCCAATGGTATTTCTATGGTAACATTTTTTAAATTATTTCCGGTGCAACCGGTAAGTACTAGGGACTTGCCATTTCCTTTTCTTCGCTTTTTTGGAATCTGAATACTACGAACTCCGGTCATGTAATCTGCAGTGAGCGTATGGTGTTTAAGCAAATCTTCGGGTTTACCTTCAGAGATAATTTCTCCTCCATGCTTCCCTGCTTTAGGTCCAATATCAATAACATGGTCCGCCCGGGCTATCATATCCTTGTCGTGTTCCACAACCAAAACAGAATTCCCAATATCGCGAAGCGATTCTAAGGAACTAATTAATCTGTCATTATCGCGTTGATGCAACCCAATACTAGGTTCATCTAAAATGTAAAGTACACCCACCAATTGGGAACCAATCTGCGTGGCCAAACGAATGCGTTGTGCTTCCCCACCTGAGAGTGATTTAGAGCTGCGTCCAAGCGACAGGTAATCCAACCCAACATCTAATAAAAACTGTATTCTAGCCCGAATTTCTTTAAGAATTTCTTCCCCTATTTTAATTTGATCCTTACTTAGCTTCTGCTCTATATTGCGGAAGAAAGTGGCCAAATCCGTAATATCCAAATTGGATAGTTCCGCAATATTCTTTTCTGCTATTTTAAAATAAAGTGCTTCCTTTTGTAGTCGGGTTCCCTTACACTCCGGACAACGTACCTTGTCCATAAAGTCTTTTGCCCACCGGGTTATGGCAGTAGAATCCGATTCGGTAAACTGGTTTTTTATAAAATTGGAAATCCCTTCATAGTCTATTTTGTATTCTCGTTTTATTCCCAATGTTTTGGAATCTACTTCAAACCGATCTTCTCCTCCATTTAGGATAATATCCAAAGCTTCCTCAGGGATAGTGGCAATAGCATCCGTAAGTTCAAAATTATAGCGTTGGGCAATGGTTTCTATCTGCTTAAATGCCCAGGACTTTTTATATTCACCTAATGGTGCAATTCCCCCGGCGCTGATGGAAAGATTCTTGTTTGGAAAAATCTTGTCTTCATTTACTTCATAGACATGACCTAAGCCGTTACAATGCGGACACATGCCTTTAGGAGAGTTAAAAGAAAACGTATTTGGTTCGGGAACCGGATAACTTATTCCCGTGGTTGGGCACATTAAATCTCGGCTAAAATAACGTGGTTCTGTAGCTCCTTCCTCAAGAACCATGAGCACATTGTCACCACTATACATAGCCGTGTTAATGGTTTCAGAAATTCGTTTATCCAAATCATCAGAATCAACAACCTTTAGGCGGTCTATAACAATCTCAATATCATGTGTCTTGTACCGGTCTACTTTCATTCCCTTTACAATATCCATGATTTCGCCATTCACTCTAACCTTTACAAAACCCTGTTTGGCAATTTGCTCAAATAACTCCCTATAATGACCCTTTCTGGACTTTACCACCGGAGCTAAAATATTTATTTTTTTATCTATGTAATCGTCCTTAATTAGCTGCTTTATTTGCTCATCACTGTAACTCACCATCTTTTCACCGGTATTGTAGCTATATGCATCTCCGGCTCTAGCAAATAATAGCCTTAGAAAATCGTATATTTCAGTGATGGTTCCCACAGTAGAGCGGGGAGATTTGGAAGTGGTTTTTTGCTCGATTGCAATTACAGGGGAAAGGCCATCTATTTTATCCACATCCGGGCGTTCCAAACCTCCTAAAAACTGTCTTGCATAGGCCGAAAATGTTTCGATATACCGTCGCTGACCTTCTGCATAAATAGTGTCAAAAGCAAGGGAAGATTTACCGCTACCGGATAGGCCGGTAATGACCACTAATTTCCCCCTGGGGATGTTCACATCAATATTCTTAAGATTATGAACGCGAGCGCCCTTAACCTCGATATTATCCTCGTAATTCATCATTTTCAATAGCAAAGAGGCGAAGTTACAATTTTGGAAACAAAAACGAAGTTAGCTTAACTTAGATTTTTGTTAATCTAAGTAATTCCCCGATGGCCCCAGCCTCGGGGTTTCCTATTTTACCTCTCCTTTGGAGAGGTCAGGACTGCCTTTTGGGCAGTTCTGGGTGAGGTAAAATACAA
>CAYTDS010000024.1:15355-16652 GCA_964436555.1 uncultured Flavobacteriaceae bacterium
CGCTTTTGGCCCTAAGGCTAAAATGAAACCGGCGAAATACTCTTATTGCTAGCGTCGGAGATAATCGGTTTCAAGAAATTTTTTATTTGAAAGCTTCGCCCTAAATTAGTTCACTCAAATTAAAAATAAAAAAAATGCAGCTATTAGGAATAGGATCCCGTATTGACCACAAAGATTTTGGAAAAGGAGTTGTTACCAACGTAACCTCCAAACACTATTGGGTAACTTTTATAGAAAGCGGATTGGAAACCATAGCTTTAAATTCCGATTTCGAAATTATAGAATTAGTGGAAGATGAAGTAGATACCATAAGTTTTTCCGAAGTGGAACAATCCTTAATCGCCATATTACGGCGTTGGAGTGATGCATCCCAAATTACCCCTATTGCCGACAAGTGGAAAGGGGGTAGTTTACTTTTAAAACCCGGAGATGCCAATTTAACCGATAAAGAAGTGCCCATTGATACCTTTTTCCATAAAATTGTAATGGTTCGCGATCGCGTGCGGGTTATGGAGCAGAAAATAAATGCCAGCACTACTTTGGACGACCAAGATAAGGTAGAATTACAACAATATATTACCCGGATTTACGGTAGTCTTACCACCTTTAATGTCTTGTTTAAAAACCAAAGTGACCATTTTGTAGGCGAAAAAACAAAATAAGTCAAATCGCAGTATTTGTTACACGGCATGGGCAAGTTTTGTCCTTAAGGGTGTAAACTCTAATACTCCGCGGTTATAGACAAGACCATAATTGCGCTTGTGGTCAAAAATTTGCCAGGAACCATTGCGGTATTTTTCTTTCAGGTATTTAGAGAGTAGGGGCAGCACATTATACTTTGGTTTAATATGTGCCAAATAGCCCTCATCTTCCGTACGTTGAAACTGTACAAAGGTCTCAATACGCCGTTTTTCCTGTTCTACCTTTTCAGCTAAGTGATTCAGAGTCGTAATAAGCTCGTGTAAGTGGTTGCTTTCTTCCGGTTTTAAAGCCCCCATCAGGGATTTAATATAGGTATACAAAAGCATTTCAATATCTTCGGCTTCACTTAAAAAGGCAAAGTAAATGGTGCGGACGGCTGCATGCCTTTTTTGGCTGATACCGTTCCAAACCAACTTGGCAATAGCAACATCTGTTGGCACAAACTGCTGGTTCAGGAACAACTCCTGTTCTCCGCTGTCTGACTTTTTTAGGGCAACTACCCTGTGCTTTAATTCAAAAGCCTTGTAAATACAGCTAAGAAAGCCGTTAAAAGAACCGTCATAAACCAATGTTGTAGAAGTTTCCATAGTATACC
>CAYTDS010000025.1:0-10993 GCA_964436555.1 uncultured Flavobacteriaceae bacterium
AGTTTGATAATTTTCCAAAATGCCTGCCAAAACCCTAGGCAAAGCTAAAGAGCTTCCATTTAGCGTATGTGCTAATTGGTTTTTACCGGAAGAATCCTTATACCTTAGTTTTAAACGATTGGCCTGAAAGGTTTCAAAATTAGAAACAGAACTGATCTCCAACCATCTATTCTGAGCCGTGGAAAAAACTTCAAAATCATAAGTTAGGGCGGAAGTAAAGCCCATATCTCCACCACAGAGACGTAAAATTCTATATGGCAGATTTAGTTCTTTTAGAATACCCTTTACATGTGCTACCATTCCTTCCAAGGCAGCATAGGAGTAGTTAGGATGTTCAATCCGAACAATTTCTACTTTATCAAATTGGTGCAGACGGTTAAGTCCGCGCACGTGCGCGCCATAGCTTCCCGCTTCTCTTCTAAAACAGGGGGTGTAGGCAGTATGGCAAATAGGAAAATCAGTTTCATTTAACAGCACATCCCTGTATAAATTTGTAACCGGCACTTCGGCTGTAGGAATTAAATAAAGCTCGTCTTCGCCAACATGATACATTTGCCCTTCTTTATCGGGCAATTGTCCTGTACCATATCCGGAGGCTTCGTTTACCAAATGAGGCACTTGAACCTCTGTATAACCGGCGGCTGTGTTTTTATCAAGAAAATAGTTAATTAACGCTCGTTGTAATTTGGCACCTTTTCCTTTATAAACAGGAAATCCTGCTCCGGATATCTTCACTCCTAACTCAAAATCGACAATATCATATTTTTTGGCTAATTCCCAATGTGGGAGTGCATCGGCAGTCAATTGAGGGATTACTCCTTCTTTAAAAACTTCTTCATTCTCCTCGGCAGATTTACCTGTTGGTACCGATTCGTGGGGAGTATTTGGAATTTGGTAAAGCTTGCTTTGAAGCGCCAATGCCGTGCTCTCAAGGGTATCATTTAATTCTTTAGACAGCTCTTTTAAGCTTCCTGTGTGCTCTTTTAAGGCATTGGCTTCTTTCGCTTTCCCACTTTTAAACAAATCCCCTATTTCTTTGGAAAGTTTGTTAGACTCTGCCAACGTAGCATCCAGTTTGGCTTGCAGTGCTCTACGCTTTTCATCCAAACTAAGAACTTCTCCTACAAGTAGAGTAGCATCTATGTTTCTCTTTTTAAGGGCGTTAATAATCCCATCTTTGTTTTCCCGTAAAGCCTGTAACTGCAACATTGGTTTTGGTTTTAATCGGGCAAATTTAAGCTAATCTTGTGATTTAACCCTGCATTGTAAAGGCTTAAGTACTAAATTTGGTGACAATCTTTTAAAAGGTAAAACAAATGGTTTTTGAGCATTTTGCAATTAATGTAGAAAATGTTGCTGAAAGGGTACGTTGGTATGTAAAAAATTTAGGGTTGGTTGTGGTAAGTGAACAGATCCAACCTCCTTTTATGACCTTTCTTGCAGATTCTACTAACAGGGTTATTCTAGAATTGTACCACCGACCCGATGAGACAATTACGAAGTTTGATTTGCAGCATCCGCTTACCTTTCATGTGGCCTTTGTTTCTGAAAATGCTTTGGAAGATAGTGAGCGACTGCAGCAGCAAGGCGCATTTTTTTTTGAGGAAATAAAAAAAGCAGATGGGAGTCATTTAATTATGTTACGCGATCCCTGGGGTATGCCTTTGCAGTTGTGCCAACGCACAGTAAAATTTTAGAGGTGAGCAAAAAGAAAAACTATCTCGAAAAAGGTTATTTCTTTTATTCTGTTTCAAAAGGCAATATCCAGTCATTATGCTTAAAATGATGCCATGGAGCATTTGCTAAATCTATTTTGGGATCAATGAATTTACGGTACGGTTTACCATTAACGCTTACCTCAGAATCCACATACACCGAAATATTTTTGCCTTGCAATGCATATTGTTTCTTTAAATATTGAGCAAATTGCCAGATAAAGTCAGGATAAGCGCTAACCTTGGCCATTTGTTTAGGCGTGAGGTAATCTTTTAGATTTACTTTAATCTTTTGATCAATACCTTCCTCAACTACATAAAAATGAGTATTTCCGGACTTAGTTCTTAGCATCATGCGCCAACTCATGCGATGTCCTTCCTCTGTCCATAAAACATCATCCGGAATAAAATGATGCCGTAAGGGGAGTGCAAGTTGTACTAAAAAATAGGATACCAGTACCACTAACAGTATGTTTTTATAGTTAGGAACTAACACTTTTTTTTGTATAAAAGGGGTTTTGTGTTTCAAGAATATACGCCGGATAGTTTCTGGTTCAAAAAAGAAGACGGTAAATGCCAGAGATAAATAGGGAAAAATCCCAATTTGGAATACAATAGAATTAAATAGATGAAAGAATATAGAGGCAAAAAAGGCCAATTTTCTGGTAGGTTTCCATAAAAGGGCAGGAACAATTAATAAGTCAAAAAGTATGCCCAGAATGCCTATAAACATATGTAGTGTTTCATTTTGCAGCAGCCCTCCAATAATATAATAGTCTGCCTTGTCCAGCATTAAAATTTTAATAATCCCAAAGTCCAGCCAATCTCCATACAATTTAGCAACAGATGCATAGGTGTAGACAATAAACAATTGTGCTACAATAATCCATTTAATACAGCTGTACATTGTATAAGATCGCAACGCAGGATTTTGTTTGACGTCTATGGAAAAACTCTTGTTTGCAGGAAAACAAGCCATAAAGCCGGCTATCAGTATTAATAAATAATAATGGTTGTTATAAGAAGATTTTTGCATTAAATAAACCATTGTCCAAAGCACTAAAAATGAAAAAGCACTAAACCTGTATTTATAGCCAATAGCAATAAATACACCAAGCGTGCCCATAAGAAAAAAGTAGAGATACATGCCTATCCCGGGTAAGGGTTGTAACCACTCAAAACCAATAAAAGTAAATGTAAATTGGGGCTCTATTAAAGTTCTTTTCACCCATCCGGTTAGGATTGCACCATAACATTCCAGACTTACCAATATCCCAAAAAATACCCTAAAAATTATTAAAGGGGCATTATCTATTCTGGTAAAGAGAAAACGGTTGAGCATTTAGTTTTGAATTAAAGCCATTGAAGTTTCTTTATCTTTATATAATTGCGCTTTTAATGCTTCAACTGATTCAAATTTTTGTTCATCCCGAAGTCGATCCAATACATCAATTTGAATATGCCTGCCATAAAGATCAGCGTTAAAGTTAAAAAAATGGACTTCAATACTTTTATCAATCCCGGAGACTGTAGGATTGTATCCAATGTTCATCATGCCAAAAACCTTGGTATTGTCTAGCGTTGCCTGAACTAAATACACTCCATTTTTTGGAATTAACTTATAGTTTTCTTCAATAAAAAGATTGGCCGTAGGAAAATCAATCTTCCTTCCAAGACCCTTTCCTTTAACTACTGTTCCTGTGAGCATAAAATGGTATCCTAAAAAACTGTTTGCCATTTTTATATCACCATTATCCAGTGCCAGTCTAATCTTTGTAGAGCTTACGGAAACTTCATTTATTTCCTGAGCTGATATTTCTTCTACATCAAACCCTAAGTGACTTCCAAATTCTTTAAGGTCTGTAATATCTGCATTTCTGTTACGGCCAAATCTATGATCATAACCAATGATTATTTTCTTTGTCCTTAAACTGTCTACTAATATGTTCCGAACAAATTTACCGGCAGTCAAACGGGAGAATTCTTTTGTAAAAGGATGGATTATGAGGCAATCCAGTCCCATTTCTGCTAAAATTTTTGTTTTCTCTTCAATTGTGTTAAGTAGTTTAATATCCGAATCTTTTTGAAGCACCATTCTTGGATGTGGAAAAAAAGTAAGTACAGTAGATTTTAGTCCTTTTCCTTTAGCTTCATTAATTAGCCGACCCAGAATTTTTCTGTGACCTATATGTACGCCATCAAAAGTGCCAATAGTAATGACAGTAGAAAAAGTTTTGTCGTATTTGGATATGCCTTGAACTGTTATCACTAAAATAAAAAATAAAAAGGCTTATATTTGATATTGTTCTAAATTGCCTTTATGGTTACAAAATTACGGCTTGTTTTTGCAATTACCGCACTATTTATTTCCTTTTACGGGTTTTCGCAAGCAACCTACTGGCAAAGGGAAATGTCGCAAAATAAACCTATTAGTTCTTCTCTGCAACATATAGATTTAGACAAGGCACAACTATTTTCTTTAAAAGAAGAAGGGCTAGCGAAACAATTACCGACCTCCAAAGGAATTAAGGAGGACTATACTATAGTGTATTTTCCGGATGAAAACGGACAAATTTTAGCCTTTCGGGTTCAGGAGACAAGCCTTATGGCTCCTTCGTTGGCAGCTCGATATCCTCAAATAAAGTCGTATTCCGGCTTTGGTCTTCAAAACCCAGGGGATAAAATAAGTTTTAGTGTGTCTCCTCATGGAATCCAAAGTATCATTAGGCATTCTGATAAAAGAAGGAATACCTTTATGCAAAAGTCCAATAAAGGGGAAGATGCTTACGTGGTGTATACAAAGGACTCTTTTAATTCCAAAGAGGATGATTTCCTATGTGCTACGCAAATAGCAGCTCAAAAATCCGGTGTTACTTCTACCTTTAAACTTACAGAAGATCGAGTGTTAAGAAAGTTTCGAATTGCTGTTTCTGCCTCCGGAGAGTACACTGCTTATCACGGAGGAGAAGTAGAGGACGCCCTTGCAGCGATTAATGCTACTATTACAAGAGTTAATGCTGTCTTTGAGACTGATTTAGGAGTTACCTTAGAATTAGTAGAAAATACAGATGCCGTAATTTTTACAAATTCACTTACAGATCCCTATTCCGGGAACCTCAATACACAAGTGCAAAATACATTAACCAGTATCATTGGGGAAGCAAACTATGACGTTGGGCACTTATTTCATGAGGCAGAAAATGGTGGAAATGCCGGAGCAATCGGATCTGTTTGTATTGACAACCTCAAGGGAAGTGCTTTCTCATCAAGTCGTAATCCGGAAGGGGATGCCTATGATTTGGATTTTGTTGCGCATGAACTTGGGCATCAGTTTGGCGCTAACCATACGTGGTCATTTGAGTCCGAAGGTACTTTGGTGCAAGCAGAGCCGGGAAGTGGTACCACAATAATGGGATATGCGGGCATAACCGGAGTAAATGATGTTGCCTCAAATGGAGATGATTATTTTCACTACCATAGTATTTCTCAAATAACTGAATATTTGTCGACGGTAAGTTGTGGCGAAGTAGCTCCAATACTTAGTAATGCACCTGTTATTAGTCCGTCAGGCAACTTTATCATTCCCAGATCAACTGCTTTTGTGTTAACAGGCACTGCGGAAGACCCTGATGTGGACGATGTGCTAACCTATACTTGGGAGCAAATAGATAACGGGGTAGTTACCCAGTCTACTTTTGGACCTACCCGTGCCAACGGAGCAAATTTTAGATCTTTGAGACCTACAACAAGCAGTCAGCGCTACTTTCCCCTTTTGTCAAGAGTGGTCCAAGGAAATTTAACACAGGTTAATCCTGCCAAGAATTCTGCTTGGGAAACAGTATCTGATATTGAACGTGAACTAAATTTTGCCCTTACGGTAAGAGACAATGCCATTGGTGGGGGTCAGGTGGTTTCAGATTTGGTTAATATTAGAGTTATTAATAATGCAGGTCCCTTTTTGGTTACTTCCCAATCCTCCGCTGAGGTTTATACGGCTGGATCAATTCAAACCGTTACCTGGGATGTAGCAAATACTGAAAAAGCCCCCATAAGTGCACAAACTGTGGATATACGACTTTCGGTAAATGGGGGACTTACATTTCCAATTATTTTAGCAGAAAATGTGGTGAATGATGGAAGTCATGAGGTATTACTTTCAGGAATTAGTACTACGTCTGCGAGAATTATGGTTATTGCAAGTGACAATATTTTTTTAGCGGTCAATTCCGCTGATTTTATAATTGAATCGTCCGAGATTGTCCTAAATTTTAATGACTTGCAGTATGACATCTGTAGCACAGATGATTTAGTCGTGCCATTTACCTATGAAACCTACACCGGTTTTAGTGAAGAGGTTACTTTTAGCGCAACAGATTTACCTCCCGGCTTAGCCATTTCCTTTTCTCCTGAAACGGCAATAGTAAATAGTACTCCCGTAGCGGTTACATTTTCGAATATTGAGAGTCTTGCTCCGGGGATTTATCCTATTGGTATCCAAGCCACCTCAGGCACTGTCACAAAGGAAGTGATCATTCAACTTAATGTAGATACCACTGTATTTGAACCTGTCCAATTACTTTTACCAGCTAATGATGCTACAGCGGTTCCTTTAAGACAACAATTAGAGTGGGAATTTAGTCCGTTGTACTCTGCTTATGATGTTGAAATAGCAACAGATATGGCATTTACAACAATTGTTGAATCTGCCTCAGTGCTATTTAATTCTTATTTACCTGAAAGTTTGGAACAAAACACCACCTATTTCTGGAGGGTAAAGCCCAAGAATAGTTGTGGAGAAGGTATTTTTGGACAGCCTCTGAGTTTTAGTACCATTGAAATAAATTGTAAAACAGTTACTTCAAAAGATCCGCCCTTAACTATTTCTACAGTCGGGACCCCTACGATATTTTCCCGAATTGCAGTTATAGATGACAGAACTATTACGGATGTCAATGTTATTTTAGATATTGACCACACGTTTTTGTCTGATTTAGTGGTAAATTTAATTTCCCCGGCAGGTACTAAGGTTACGCTAATATCCAATTCTTGTGGAGAGTCACGGAATCTAAATGCTATTTTTGATGACGCAGGTGCTGCAATCAGCTGCGGAAATAATCCCGCAATCAGTGGCACGGTGCGACCTTTAGGCTCTTTGGCTTCCTTAAATGGAGAATCTACCTTAGGTGAATGGGTCTTAGAAATTTTGGATACTGCTCCGGCAGACGGAGGTGTTCTCAATTCTTTTTCTCTCGAGATTTGTGTGGAAGGCAATTTTAGACCAGACGCAGATGGCGATGGGGTATTTGATGACGGGGACGATTTATGCCTAGGTACACCTCCAGGAACTGAGGTTAACCTGCAGGGATGTCCCGTTTACAGATTACCTTTTAACAATTTTAGTGTCTCTCTTCAGAGCGAATCTTGCCGTAGTGCTAATGACGGAGTCATTGCCATTTCTGCAGTAGAACCATTAAATTATCTCGTCACGATTGTTGGCAATGGGAGTACAATCAGCGGGAATTTTACTGCTGGCTATAACGCAGCTAACCTTGGAGCCGGATCCTATTCCGTTTGTATTGTTGGCACAGAAGGGACAAGGGTATACGAAGAATTTTGTATTGAAGTAACTATTAATGAGCCGGATACTCTAGGTATTTTGACAGCTTTGTCATTAGAAAATAAGCGCGCTACAATTGGTTTATCCGGAGGTAAAGTTTATTACATAGAATTGAACGATTTAATAGTACAAACCCAAGAATCGGAAATTATTTTGCCTTTAAAGAATGGTAGAAACAGCTTAAAAGTTTATACAGATATACAGTGTCAGGGCTTGTATGAAGAAGTTCTTTTTGTTGAGGAAGAGGCTATGGTATATCCCAATCCGATTAAAGATGTAGCAAAATTAATTTTAGGCAACTCAATTAGCGAAGTAGTAACAGTAACACTATATGGTTTAAACGGAAAGCTAATTAGAAATGAAAGCCATGCCGTAAATAGTAACGAGATTACGCTGGATTTTACAGGATTATCCACAGGTTTATACGTGATACAGGTTAAAGGGCAGCAAATTCAGGGAACCTATAAAGTATTAAAGGAATGAAAAGATTTTCAATAGTTCTTATACTCCTCATTGCATTTGGATGTGGCAAAGATTCTCCTAAACCACCGGAAGGAGCAATTTTACTATTTCCATTACGGAATTCTGAATGTACCACGGGAGAGAACACCAATTTGGCCAATACAAGTCTGGTAGAATTCAGGTGGTCTGAGGCAAGAGGGGCAGAAACCTATGAATTACGAGCAACGAATTTAGAAGCTAACATTACGCAAACTATTAGCGTATCAACTACATCGGCAAAATTACCGCTTCTAAAAGGAGCGCCATATTCTTGGACAGTAACCTCGCGAACTTCTGCTATTACCCAGACCGCTAGAAGTGAAACATGGCTGTTTTATAATGCAGGATTCCAGACTACATATCCCCCTTTTCCTGCCGAGGTGATAGCACCAAAATCAGGGGCTTCGGTTTCCAAAGATATCAATAACGAGGTGTTGCTTAATTGGAATGGAGCAGATGTAGATAATGACATAACGGGTTATCAAGTCTATTTTTCTACCAGCAATCCGCCTGAAAACTTAGTTGCATCCAATGCAGCGTCTTCGTCTCAATTAAGGGTTAGTGTTAGTTCGCAGACTATTTACTATTGGCGGGTTATTACGGAGGACAGAGAAGGAAATACTTCTGATTCAGGGGTTTATGAATTCAGGGTGTTTTAATGTTAAGTGCCATTATATAAATTCATGGTATTGGTAACGCCATTAAGCACAAAAGAAGTGACTAAGGAAGTACATTTTTCTAATCGTTCAGGTAAGATACTTTTCTCCTCTGCGTTCCATTCGCTCAAGACATAATCTACTTGTTTGCCTGGAGAGAAATTAGCACCAACTCCAAAACGTAGTCGGTTATAGTTGTTGGTCTGCAGGACATTCTGGATATCTTTAAGTCCGTTATGTCCACCATCACTACCTTTAGTTTTTAAGCGCAATGTACCGAAGGCTAGGTTAAGATCATCTGTAATCACTAAAACATTTTCGAGAGGAATGTTTTCTTTTTCCATCCAAAACTTGAGAGCCTTTCCGCTAAGATTCATATAGGTAGAGGGCTTAAGAGCAACTACGGTTTTTCCTTTAATTTTAAAATAACCTACATCACCTAATTTTTGGGTTTCAAAGTTAAAATTGAAATGCGCTGACAACGCGTCGGCCACCTTAAAACCAATATTGTGCCTGGTTTCTTTATATTCCACACCAATATTACCAAGACCAATAATTAAAAACTTCTTCATAGTATCTGTTTCTTCAGAATCTAATATGTTGCTTTTTAAAATAGACTTCAGGAATTTGAACATGTTCTAATTTTAATTCCTTAAAAATACAAAAGCATCCGCCAAAAGACGGATGCTTTTTAGGTCATTTTTATAAAGTTTACTCGTTGGTTGGAGTTGTTTCTTCTGCTCCAGAGTCTACTGTTTCAGCAGAAACCTCGTCTCCTGTTTCTTCTTCATCATCAGCAACAACTGCATTACGTGCTGCTTTTACTTGCACTACAACGGTACTGTCAGGATGTAAAATGGTAAAATCTTTATTTAGCAAAGATGCAACAGCTATATGGCCACCAATTTTTAATTTAGAGATATTTACTGTAAAGAAATCCGGAAGATTGTCCGGCAATGCTTTAATAGTAAGCTTTCTTTTTCTAAATAAGAGTCTACCACCGTTTCTAACCCCGGGTGAATTTCCTTCCAGTTGTACAGGAATATCCATGGTTACCGCTTTATCCTTAAATAATTGGTAAAAATCTGCATGTATGATTTGATCTGACACCGGGTGAAATTGGATGTCTTGCAATACCGCATTTAGTTTTTTACCACCTTCCAAATCAATTATTGCAGTATGTGCGTTTGGAGTGTACACTAAATCTTTAAATGATGCTTCATCTGCTGAAAAGTGTAATGGTTTTTCCCCTCCGTACAGTACGCAAGGAACCTTTCCAGCATTACGTAGGGCTTTTGCTGCTTTTTTGCCCACGCTTTCTCTTTCTGATCCTTTGATTGTAATTGATTTCATTGTTTTTATTTAACTATTTATATTAATTATAAGGTATTTATTTCAAAGACTACATTAAAAATTTAGAACTAATAGATGTGTTGTGGTGTACTCGGTGCATGACATCGGCAAACAAATCCGCACAGCTCAATACTTTCACTTTAGAACTATCCTTTCTAGTCGGAATGGAATCGGTAATAATCAATTCAGACAGTTTGGATTGCTCTATTTTATCGTACGCATCTCCTGATAACAGACCATGGGTAGTAATGGCTCTTACGCTTATCGCACCTCGTTCTATCATTAAGTCTGCGGCTTTGGTCAATGTACCTGCAGTATCAACCATATCATCTACCAAGACCACATTTTTCCCCTGTACATCGCCAATAAGTTCCATGACGGATATTACATTTGCCTTTTCTCGTTGTTTATAACAGATAACTACATCACACTCTAGAGCTTTAGAATAAGCGTATGCCCTTTTTGAACCCCCCATATCAGGGGAGGCAATGGTTAAATTCTCCAGATTTAAATTTTGTAAATAAGGTAAGAACAGGGTAGATGCAAATAAATGATCTACAGGCTTTTCAAAAAATCCCTGAATCTGGTCTGCGTGCAAATCCATGGTTATTATACGAGTTGCACCGGCAGCTTCCAGCATTTTTGCCACTAACTTAGCAGCTATGGGAACTCTAGGTTTGTCCTTGCGATCTTGTCTTGCCCAGCCGAAATAAGGCATAACTGCTGTAATATGTCGTGCTGAAGCTCTTTTGGCCGCATCGAGCATCAACAACATTTCCATAAGGTTTTCGGAACTCGGATTGGTAGAGCCTATTATAAAAACCCGTGCTCCCCGTACCGACTCTTCAAAGGAAGGTTGAAATTCTCCATCACTATATCTGGAAAAGCTTACTTTGCCCAATTCTGAACCAAAAGATTTTGCAATCTTTTGTGCCAAAACAGCACTTTGCGTACAAGCAAAGATCTTAGGTTCCGGAGTAGAATAGGACATACTTAATGCGTTGTTAACTAGTTTATTGGCAACCCTTTGGTCTAAGGAGGTGCAAATTTAGAAATTTATTTGGCTTGCTAAAGGATAAATCTTTTTATTTTCGGACGAAACAACGAAAATATTTTTTAATTTTGCCATCCTCTACAAGCCTTGGTGGCGG
>CAYTDS010000025.1:11093-16188 GCA_964436555.1 uncultured Flavobacteriaceae bacterium
GCCTTGGTGGCGGAATTGGTAGACGCGCTGGATTCAAAATCCAGTTCTAACGAGTGTGGGTTCGATTCCCACCCAAGGTACTAGAAATCCGGATAATCCTATGATTGTTCGGGTTTTGCTTTTTATAGGTTTTCTTAGAAACAAATGCACTTTTAAATTTTGATGAGCGTAGGGGCTTCTAAAAATAAAATCGAAACACAAAGTTTGGAGTCAATCCCTGCGATAACTGTTGTATTTGGTTGAGCTCCGTATTTCCTGTGATTAGATTGGTATCTAACCTGTAAAAAACAGAAATCGGTACCCTTCTAGAATAGACATTTTTAACAGAGGCGCCCAATTCGCCCCGAATACCTCCTGAAGAAATAGTAAATTTATATAAGGCAGAAACGTCCAAACGATGGTAGTCCGGTAAACGTTCACTATTAATGGATGCATAGTTGATTCGGTTTGTATTCGTATCAAAATCTGTCACTGTGGTAAAGGGGCTACCAGTTCTATAGCTCCATCCCAATGAAAATTGCCAATGGGCACCATCGTAGGCATTGGCAAGCCTAAGGTTGTGTGTAATGTCGTTGTTTCCTGGAAAGGGTGTACTTTGGAGTTCCGGAAAGGTGTATGCTACTTCGTTAAAGGTATATCCTATCCAAATATTGTAAAAGTTCCATTTCTTTCTTACCAAGATATCTGCCCCCAAAATGGTACTTTCTCCTGTAGTCAAATTGGTAGGAGTTGTTATAAAGCCGTTGGTAAAAGAGGTTAAACCTGTGATGTTTTTCTGGTATCCATCAACATCTAACGTCCAGCCTCCCGTATTCATTAATATACCACCGGAGTACTGACTGCTTTCCAAAACAGGAATATCCGTGCCATCTGAAAGCGTCCAAATATTATTTTCTAATCTCAGCTGTATATCTTCAAATTCAACTAACTGACTTATAGGCTGAAAGCGCTTTTCGAAGGTTCCTTTTAGACGGATAACGGGGGAAATAGGAAGTTCTATATTTACTCTGGGTTCAATAAAATAGTCGTTTACTACAGAATAATGAGATGCTCTGGCCCCCAAACTAACAAAGCCCTTGTTGCCAAATCGAAAGTTGTATTCTGTGTAGGCAGAATTTGAATAATTTACACCACTCCGCCTTACATCATAATCCCGGGATTCAAAATCCTCTTCGTCCTCTTCATCATTAACTTCTTCATCATAAAATAGTTGAAAAAAAACATCGGTTTTAGAAAATTGATAGCCCAGTAATAGGTTATGTTGTGGAAGAAAATCATAAGAAAGGTTTACATCGGCACCCAGATCTTCAACAGTATTTTGTCTTAGGGTTTGCTCTTCTATCTCCCCATCTTCGGACAGACTATTCTCATATCTGGAACTAAAACCTGAATAATACCCTTTAAGACTGTAATGCCATTTTTGACCGGCGGAGCCAAGCCATCCGAAGCTTGCTCCTCTATTCTCAATATCAAACTGATCAGCGATAACATCTTCATCGTCCCGTACCGAAAAATCCAGTTCGTTTTTGGTATACAAAGCACTTACCGTAATACGATCACTTGCCGACGGCTCAATAATTATTTTTGCATTGGCATCATAAAACAGAAAATCTTCACGACCAATAAGTTCATCGTCATCATCATCATCGTCATCAAAAAATTGTCCGTCTTGATTGGTGACCAATGTGGTATTTTGAAATACTTTTTCTGACAGAGCATCAAAAGTGGGCGTTTGTAAGACATCGGTATAGGATCGTCTGCCTGAAAGCACAATCCCAACCGTATTTCCCAAAGGAGCTTTTACAAATGCATCTCCATGAGTTCCGTTTACGCCAAATCCGCCGCTGACTTCTTTTGGAACCTTATCTCCACTGGAAATGTCGATAACACCTGAAATTCGGTCTCCATACTCCGGACTGGCTCCTCCCTTAAATATTTTGGCAGTTTCAATTACGTACGGATTGAAAGCGGAAATCATTCCAAAAAAATGGCCCGTATTGTACATTTTGATGCCATCAAAGAGGATTAGGTTTTGGTCGGGAGAACCTCCACGTATCTGAATGCCCGAAGCAGACTCATCCAAACTGGTAATCCCAGGGGCAAATTGAACACTTTCAAGAATATCTGGTTCTACCAGGCCTGGAAATATGCCCATATCTTCCCTCACCATAGTAAATGAGCCATCTGCATTTTTGTTTACCCCATTGGTGAGATATCCCAGAACGACTACCTCATCCAAGGTCTGTGTCTCTGGCTGTAGCATTATATTTTGGCAAGAGTTGTCTGCGTATGTGCGCGCTGTTATCAGACGATCCGAGAAACCTATATATTGTAACCTCAAAATAGCGTCTGGATTTAGATCCTCTAGTTTAAAATATCCTATTTCATTAGTGGTTGTACCAGTAGTGCTTTGGTCAATCAAAACAGTGGCAAAGGCCAAACTTTCCCCATTGGTGGCATCAATGAGATAACCGCAAACGGAGATTTTGTCCGACTTTTTTCTTAGGATAATCTGTTTGTCCGATACACGTTCGAGAATTAAACCTGTTTGCTCTGAGATAAGGGCAATGGCTTCTGACAGGGAAATATTGTTTTTCTCAATGGTAACAGAGAGGTTTTTTATCACCTCCTCACTAAACGAGAAAATTACATCTGTTTTGGACTCAATATCTTGTAATACTAGTCTTAATGGACTTTGAAAATGTTGCATGCTAACAAGTTCTTGAGCATGCAGATGGGGCAGTAAAAGCAATCCAAAAAGACAAAGCAACTTTCTCATGCAGGCTCGTTATTCTGTTGTTAGCGAAACTGTTTTGTTGTCTGCCCCTAGTGTATATTGAATTCCCATGGGGGTTAAAACGGTGGTTAATGCTGTTTCTAAATTAGAGTGTATAAAGCCACCCGTAAATTTGTCGTTTGTGTTTACTCCATTCAGTTCAAAAGTAATTCCGTATTGAATTTCTAATTCCCTTAAAACAAAGTGTAGCGGGGTATTGGTAAAGATACTTTCTCCCAACAGCCATGTGGGTTGAAGATTTGTAATAGTTTCCTGATTAAAATCACCCTCCATTTGTATGACTTTCTGGCCTTGAATAAGAATCGTTTTGTTTTTTGATTTGGCTTCTTCAAATTGCACTTTTCCCTGATAACAAGCCACTTCAAAATAATCTTGTCTATTTTTTACATTGAATTTGGTACCCAACACCTGTACATTTCCCAGTTCTGTTTGCACCTCAAAACCATCTCCTTTTTCAACTTCAAAAAACCCTTCACCTTTCACCAAGGTTAGTTTTTTATTGTTAGACCAAAAGAAACGGCCTCGTTTTAAATGTGAATCTGCGTTAAGTTGTACCGTAGACCCATCCGGCAAGGCCACGGTTTGTTGTTCACCAACTGCAGTAATATAACTTACCTCATTAAAAAACAAACCTAAAGCAAGCAAAACAATAACACTGGCTGCTGCAACGTAGTACCAGGGTTTCAGACTTCTAATTTTACCCTTTTTAGGGGTATTCAACTCTAAAAAGAGTTTTGTACGCAAAGCTTCCTTATCGAATGACGGTTTTCTAAACCGGTCCATTCCATTTATTATACTAGAGTATTCTTTAAAACCTTCCGATTTTTCAAAATCAACCTTTTCCTCCGTAGTAAGTTCTCCGGAAAGCCATCGGGCTAAAAAAGTATCATCTCGTTCTTCAAGCATTTGCTTTGTCTTTTATAGTAAACAGTTGATAATGTGTTTTACCCATCCCCCTCTAAATATTTTTAATAATTTTCCTCATTTTCAACAATGCCTTTTGCATTTTTTTTTCTACGGCAGTTTGTGAAACACCCAGCATAGAAGCTATTTCTGCGTACGTTTTTTTATCAACTCTGTTCAATAAAAAAACTTCACGTTGTCCTTCCGGCAATTGGTTAATGGCTTGTTGTAGCTGTTCCATAAACTCATTTCCTTCCATTTGATATTCCGGAGATTCTACATTTACATGTTGTTGGGGTAATTTGGTATACTCTAAAACTACCTTTTTATGGGCTACATCATTAAAAAACTTGTTTTTGGCTACCGCATATAAAAAACCCTTTGCTTTCTCATAGAGGACCTTTTTACAATTATTCCAAAGCTTAATGAAGGCATCCTGAGTTAAATCTTCTGCTTGTTGTAAGTCTCCGCAGCGGTAATACATAAAATTGCGTAGGGTCTCGGCATGCGTATCAAAAAGGGTATTGAAATGTTTATGGTCGCATACGGATTTATTATTCTTTTCCATTAAGTAACATAGACCTAAAATCTATAGTATTGTTTCGGTTAGCAATTTTAGCCTAAAAATAGAAAAATAAAATGTTGCCATGGGGGTTGGGTAAAATAATTATGAGCTGTTCTATTGGTATAACACATAAAATTTATAATCATGAAAACAAAAAGCTTTAAATCAGTATTAGGAATAGCACTTGGATGCGGACTTATTTTTGCTTCCTGCTCAAAAGACAATGAAGAAGATTTAAACCCAAATGATCCTTCCCAGATTACAGAGATGGCGAAAGTAAATTTAAAAGCAAAAGGGACGTTTAATTCAGCTTCCTCTAAAGGTCTTTCGCTTAAAACATTAAACACCAATCTGGAAATTTCAGATTTCTTGGTAAATATTAAAGAGGTAGAATTAGAATTTGATGATGATTCCTGGACAGGAGACAAATACTATTGTTCTGATGATGAGATTGAATTAAAAGGACCATTTGAACTGGATTTGCTCGGAAATGAAATCACCTTTGCCTTTGTTGAATTACCACAAGCACGATATGAAGAATTGGAGTTTGAGTTTGACAAAAGCAAAAACACTTCCAGTGAGCTGTTTGGTAAAACGGTTCTTGTGAGAGGAACCATTGACGGTTTTCCGTTTGAATTTTGGCATGATTTTGATGAGGAGGTGGAGATTGATTTTGAAGACGAAAATAAGTACATACTTATCACCGAAGACAATAACAATATTACCATAAACTTTGATTTAACCGGAATATTGCAAGGTGTAGATTTTACAAAAGCGCAAGATGGTAACGGGGATGGACTTATTGAAATAAGCCCAAAAGACAATGATGG
>CAYTDS010000026.1:0-10138 GCA_964436555.1 uncultured Flavobacteriaceae bacterium
GCCTTTAAAAATTGGTCTATATCTCCATTCATTACAGCATCTACATTACCAGTTTCTTCACTTGTTCTAACATCCTTTATCAGTTTATAAGGGTGCATAACATAGTTTCGAATTTGGGAACCCCATTCGATTTTCATTTTGGAAGATTCTATATCTTTTCTGGCTGCCTGTCTTTTCCTTAGCTCAATTTCATAAAGCTGAGATTTTAATAGTTTCATAGCGTTTTCCCTATTATCTAATTGAGATCTAGTTTCAGAATTATGAATCACAATTCCTGTAGGATGATGGGTTAATATCGCTTTGGTCTCAACTTTATTAACATTTTGTCCTCCTGCACCACCAGAACGGGCAAAAGCCCATGAAATATCCGCTGGGTTGATGGCAATTTCAATAGTATCATCAACCAAAGGATACACATAAACCGAAGCAAATGAGGTATGCCGTTTTGCATTGCTGTCAAAAGGTGATATGCGTACTAATCTATGTACACCATTTTCTCCTTTTAACCAGCCAAATGAATATTCTCCATCTATCTCGAGGGTTACCGTTTTTATACCTGCGACATCTCCCTCCTGATAGTTGAGTTCTCTTACCTTGTAACCATTCTTTTCACTCCACATTATATACATACGCATAAGCATGGCAGCCCAATCACAACTTTCAGTACCACCGGCTCCGGCAGTAATTTGAAGAATGGCAGGTAAGTCATCACCTTCCTCTGAAAGCATATTTCTAAACTCCATGCTTTCAATGGCTACAACTGCTTTTGTAAAAGCCTCTTCTACCTCTTCTTCAGTTATTTCTCCTTCCTTTCTGAATTCTATTAAAACATCTAAATCTCCAAATAGATCTTGAGCAGTAGTAAAATCATCTACCCATTTTTTTTTTGATTGTATGGATTTTATGTGGAGTTGTGCTTGTTGTGGATTATCCCAAAAATCCGGAGCAAGTGTTTTTTCCTCTTCGTTTTCAATTTCAATAAGCTTGGCATCTATGTCAAAGATACCTCCTTAACGCACCAAGGCGCTCTAAAAGATCTTTAGTTAGATCTGTTGTAATCATTTTTTGTATTTTTTTTCAAAAGTAAGATTCTTTCCTTAGTTTTTTACTTTTAAAATCCCAAATTATTGTTGTGCTGAAACCTCGACAGAATGTGTGGACTCATTTTTTCCTAAGGTGTATACAACTCCTTTTAGAGGGGAGCAGTCGTTATAGTCCTTTCCATGAGCCACTTTAATGTGATCGTTATTTGCTAAGATATCATTCGTGGGATCAAACCCAACCCACCCAACATTAGGCACAAAAGCTTCCACCCAAGCATGCATTTGGGAGTCTCCAAAATAATTATTTCCTTGATGCAAATAACCGGAGACATAGCGTACAGGAACATTATTTTTCCTGGCAATGGCGCAAAAAAGATGCGCAAAGTCCTGACAGACACCATGTCTATTGTCAATAACTTCTTCTAATAGAGTATTCACCGTAGTTACTCCTGTCTTAAAATAAATGTGGAAAAAAACCCAGTGGTTCAGGTGTTGCAAATTTTCAAAAACCGATTTACCAGTATCAAAAATAAATATGTTCTCATCTTTGGCAGGCAATGTGGTGAATAAAGTACTCTTTAGATAAGATTCAAAATCTATCTTAAATTCAAAACTATTAATTGAGTTATAATCTTCTGAAATATTGGGTAAAAGGTTAAAATTAAATGGATCTACTTCTTTTTTAATCAACTTAAAGGTAGCCTTAAAAGCAATTTCTTCAAATTTTTGCTTTGGATGAATTCGTATTGTTTTAAAACCAAATGCATTAATTGAAAATTGATTAATTGCCTTTAACGAATTATAAAAATCAAGGCTTACCAGCTCCTGTGTATCATTTTCTTCCGGAATAATTAAAAATTGCCAACAGGCATCATTAACAACACTTTCGTATTGATTTTCTGCGGCATAGGTTACCGAGTATTCTAAGGGCATAATAGGAATCTGTTTTCAAACATCACAGCGTAAATGTACTTTTAATAATTAAAAAATTCCTTTTCCATTTTTTTACCGATGAGGACTAAATTGTTAAGGATATTTTCGATAAAACCCTGAACATCTCCCTCAATTTCCTCTGCATAGGTAAACTCGCATTCGGCTTTGACCTTACTTACTAAAAATGAAGTAGAGTTTTTGGAAGGGTACTTGGCATGGTCCAAAACTTTAATATGTCTGTTAACTTGGTTTAAACTATTCATTACTGATCTTGGACAATCTGCATTCAAAATTAGGAATTCTAAAGTAGATATACTTGTTGGAGTTTTTTTATAAAACCTACGCATCATATCGTAGGATTCCGCACACTTTAAAAGTGTAATCCATTCAAAACTATTTTTTATTTGATCTCCATAACTACCCCCGGCCTTTAAGGCATCATTATATTTGGCGTTAATGATTCTGATGATTTGAGTTGCCCTTTCTATGTTTAAACCCATTAAAATGATGGCATATACTTCATCGTGTAATAAGGTTCCCCTAATCTTAGCTCTTAATATAGCTGTCATTTCAGTGACATTCATCGTAAAATCATAAAGCCCTCTTTCTACAAAAGTTTCTACGTCATAATTTAAAACAAAGTGGTAGAATTTGTTTATTGACTCATAAAGTTCAGTAGAGATTACATCTCTGGCGCTATTTGCATTTTCCCGAACATACTTAACATTACTTATTATAGATGATGGGGAATTCATGTTTAGGCCAATATTAAATAACACCTCTTTTTCATTTAAAATCACTGAATCATCTTTTTCCGGCTCCCCAAGCATGAACAGCATAGAGCGCAGCACGAATTGCCTCGATTGAGATAGCTCATTAGGTGCATCAAGAGAAGAAAAATAATTAACGTTCAGATATCTTGCCACGTGTTCGGAACGTTCAATATAACGTCCCATCCAAAAAAGATTGTTTGCTACTCTTGCTAACATATTTACTTAATTTATTTCTTTAGTACCCAAGTATCTTTGGAGCCTCCTCCTTGTGATGAATTTACGACAAGATTTCCTCTTTTAAGGGCAACTCTCGTGAGTCCGCCTTTCAGAACAAATTCCTTGTCTTTCCCCAGCAGTGTAAAAGTTCTTAAATCCACATGCCTTTGCTCAAAGGATTCTGTATCGTCTATGTAGGTTGGGTGTACGGAAAGTGACATAATAGGTTGTGCAATATACTTCCTAGGTTGCTGAATTATTTGTTTTTTAACCAGTTCAATTTCTTCTTTTGTTAGCCTGTTTCCAATTGAGATACCGTAACCCCCAGATTCATCAACCGGTTTAATAACCAAGTCTGCAACATGCTCCAAAACATATTTCAATTCATCAGGTCTACTGCAATGATAAGTGTACACGTTGTTAAGTATTGGTTCCTCATCTAAATAATACTTAATAATCTCCGGCATATAGGTGTACACTGCTTTATCATCGGCAACCCCGGTTCCGGGTGCATTGGCCAAACAAACATTCCCCTTTTTATAAGCAGCAAAAAGTCCAGGAACACCTAGTGCAGAATCAGGCCTAAACTCCAATGGATCAATGAAAAGATCATCTATGCGTCGATAGATAACATCTACCTTTTGAGGGCCTCGAATGGTTTTCATATAAACAAAATCGTTCTCCACAAATAAGTCTCTTCCTTCAACCAATTCCACGCCCATAGCCTTCGCTAAATAGGAGTGCTCGTAATATGCAGAATTATATATCCCGGGCGTTATTACAACACAGGTAGGATTATCTACACCTTGAGGCTTAACACTCTCTAAAATATCTAATAGATTTTCAGCATAGTTTGTAACAGTATAGGTTTGGTAATGGTTAAACACACCAAATAACGCGCGCTTAAGAGCTGTTCTATTACAAATAACATAACTAACCCCGGAAGGACAACGAATATTATCCTCCAAAACATAATACTGGCCATCTGAATGTTTTATAATATCTGTTCCTGAAATATGATTGTAAATACCCCCGGGAGGATCTACTCCAATCATTTGATGCAAATAATTCGCAGAAGAACTTATCATATCCATAGGAACAATTCTGTCCTTGATAATTTTTTTATCATGATATATGTCCCATAAAAAAAGATTCAGAGCCTTACTTCGTTGTATTGCACCGCGTTCTAAAATCTCCCATTCGTCTGAGTCAATAATTCTTGGAAAAAGATCAAAAGGAAAAATATTCTCCTTTATTTCCTTCTCGCCATAAACTTGAAAAGTAATTCCTTGATTAAAAAAGGATGCTTTAGCTTTATTATTAAGATTTACATAGTCATTAATTGAATGATTACCATACAAATCAAACAGCGTTTGATAGACTTCTTTGGCCGAGCCCTCATTGTCAAAAACCTCATCAAACAGCACCGGGTTTTTTTTATAAGATGAAAATATGGGCTTATCGGAATTCGTATTCATAGTTTATGGTATTAGTTATGTGGTACAAAAATTATGTTTCTCCAATTGAAATAATTCTATAAACATGAAAATCCATTTGTTTAAACAGAAACGACTAAAAATATTAAATTTCTTGCATGTTTTCTTGTTTTAAAAATAAGTCAATTTCAGTGGTTAATAAAAATTTTATTCATTAACCCGCCGGTGTTTTGCCATCTTGGCAATTTAAGTATTGATATTTTGTGAAATCCCATTTAATTAACCCAATATTATATTGTTCCATATTTTTACAGCTTTTTGTCTAAATTTAAAAAAATTAATAACCATTTATGAAATCTTATATAATTGTATTCTCTTTCCTATTTTTCGGAGTCGTTTCCGGGGTTGCTCAGTTTGCTGAAAAAAGTAAAAATTTTCAAAAATTCAACGGCTTGTATCCCTTTTATTATGATGAAGCGAACGATAAAATTTATCTTGAAGTTGATAAATTAAATGAAGAAATCCTTTATGTTTACTCCCTTAGCAGTGGAATAGGCAGTAATGATATAGGTCTGGATCGCGGGCAATTGGGCAATGAACAAGTTGTTTATTTTACAAAGGCTGGCAATAAATTATTACTAGTACAGCCTAATTTAATGTTCCGTGCAAATACTTCCAATGAATTGGAAAAAAAATCCGTAGAACAAGCGTTTGCTAAATCTGTTCTTTTTGGATTTAAGATTGAAGAAGAAAAAAATGGCAAATACATAATAGATTTAACTGATTTTCTAATTCAGGATGCCCATGGCGTTGCAAAAAGACTAAAAGATACAGATCAAGGTAGCTATACACTAGACAAATCCAAAAGTGCAATTGCCCTTAATAGAACAAAGGCATTTCCAAAAAACATTGAATTTGATGTAACCTTGACCTTTGGTGGAGAACCAAAAGGTGCTTATATCAAGTCGGTAACTCCGAATCCCAATTTGGTAACCGTAGCACAACATCATTCATTTATCGCACTACCGGATGATGGTTACCAAAAAAGAGCTTATGATCCTCGAAGTGGTTCTTATCCTTTTGCCTATTATGATTATGCTACCCCGGTACAAGAGCCTATTTTGAAAAGATTCATTACCCGCCATCGCTTAGCGAAGAAAAATCCAGAGGCAGCAATAAGTGAGGCTGTTGAACCTATCATCTATTATTTGGATAACGGAACTCCGGAACCTGTGCGTTCCGCTCTTTTAGATGGTGGAAAATGGTGGAATGAAGCTTTTGAGGCAATTGGCTATAAAGATGCTTTTCAACTTAAAATGCTTCCGGATGATGCGGATCCTTTGGATGTTCGATACAATGTTATTCAATGGGTACACCGCTCTACCCGAGGTTGGAGCTATGGTAGTAGTATTACAGATCCGAGAACTGGAGAAATTATTAAAGGACATGTAAGTTTAGGAAGTTTGCGAATAAGACAAGACTTTTTAATAGCTCAGGCATTAGCAACTAATCCTTTTGCTAATAATGACGAAAATTACTCGCCGATGTTAGAACTTGCTTTGGCAAGAATTCGCCAGCTTTCGGCCCATGAAATAGGTCATACCTTAGGCTTTGCCCATAATTTTGCGGCCAGTGTTAACAGCAATGCGTCAGTAATGGACTATCCTCATCCTCAGTTTGATTTGAAGGACGGGAAAATTAATTTTTCTAATGCTTACAATATAGGTATCGGAGCTTGGGACAAAGTCACTGTTGCTTATTCGTATGCTGATTTTAGTAAGGGAACCAATGAACAAGTAGAGCTCAATAAAATACTGTCCAAGGCTCAAGAAGATGGACTTAGGTACATTTCGGACATGGATGCGAGACCAAAAGGGGGAGCACACATCTTTGCTCATTTATGGGACAATGGTACTGATGTGGGTACAGAATTAGAAGAGATGTTAAAAATCCGTGAAATAGCTATACAAAATTTTTCAATACACAATGTGCGCACTAACGAACCTAACTCTATTTTAGAGGATGTTTTTGTCCCGCTCTACTTCTTTCACAGATACCAAACAGAAGCCGTTTCCAAAATTATCGGGGGCTTGGATTATAATTATACAATTAAAGGAGACAGCCAAACAACAGTTGAAGTAGCAAGTAGGAACAGACAAGAACAGGCTTTAAAAAGTATTTTGAAAACCCTGGATGCCGGCACAATTGCTATTCCTAAAGAGAAATTATCGCTTTTCCCTCCAAGAGCTTTTGGCTTTGAAAGAACAAGAGAGTCATTGAAAGGTAAAACAGGAATTTCTTTTGATGCACTTTCAGCTCCTGAAACAGCCGCCGACATGTCTTTAGAATTATTGCTACATCCCGAAAGAGCATCCAGACTAATCCAACAGAAAAGTTTGGATTCCAAACAATTAAGCTTAGAGGAGGTTTTGGATGAATTGATAAAGGCAACAATTTTAAATATCCATAAGGATTTCTACATTAATGAGGTCCAACAAAACATTAATTTTAGGGTTCTATTTCATATTATGAATTTGGCGGCGCATGACAAAGTGCATCCTCAGGTAAATGCTATAGCCAATTTTAAACTACGAAATCTTAGAACCACCCTGGCAACGACATCAAAAGACCCAAATACTGCAGAATTTGTTCACCGTATAGATACTTTTTACAGTCATCCGGAGCTTTTCAAAGTAATCCCTGTACCCGTGATGCCCGATGGATCACCCATAGGTACGGACTGTTTGGGACAATAGTGACAGTTACCGATGGAAATAAATTTAATAAGCGATACAATTACAAAACCAACAGTTGGTATGTTGGAGGCTATGATGACAGCTAAAGTTGGGGATGATGTTTTTAGGAGCGATCCAACTATAAATGCTTTGGAACAAAAAATTGCAATCCTTTTTGGTGTGGAGAGCGCCCTATTTTTTCCAAGCGGAACTATGGCAAACCAAACGGCAATTAAAATTTTAACTAATCCTGCAGAGCAGCTAATTTGTGATAAATTCGCTCATATTTACAACTATGAGGGTGGTGGGGTAAGCTTTAACAGTGGGGTGTCTTGTAAGCTTGTTGACGGTCATAGAGGCATGATGACTGCAGAGCAGGTAAAATCATCTGTAAATCCTCCAGATGCATACCACAGTCCACTTTCTACTCTGGTTTGCATAGAGAATACAACCAACAAAGGTGGTGGAGCATGTTGGGACATTGAAGAACTTAAAAAGATAAAAGAAGTATGTCATGAACATAACCTATATTTTCATTTGGATGGTGCTAGGTTGTGGAACGCCTTGGTTGCCAAGAAAGAATCCCCGAAACAGTTCGGTCAATTATTTGACACCATAAGTGTTTGTCTTAGTAAAGGTTTAGGATGTCCGGTCGGTTCAGTTTTACTCGGAAGCTCTGCATTAATACAAAAAGCATTAAGAGTTCGCAAGGTTTTGGGGGGTGGCATGCGCCAAGCTGGTTTTTTGGCCGCGGCCGGAATTTATGCTTTAGATAATAATATAGAAAGATTGGCGGAGGATCACAAAAAAGCCAAGGATATTGGTGAGGAGTTGGTTAAATTACCCTTTGTAAAAAAGATAGAACCTATAGAGACGAACATTATAATTTTTGAGATTGATAATCATTTCCTCAGTGAAGCCATGTTTATTGAAAAATTAAAAGCGCAGCACATTTTTATACATAACATGGGTCAGGGAAAACTGAGAATAGTTACTCACATGGACTATACAAACGATCAACATGATTTCTTTTTAAAAAAAATAAAAACCTTTTAACCTACTCCGAAAAGGACTTTAAGCCTAGTTTCATATTTCTTATACCATTTTCCATTCCCGGCTCAGAATCGTATAAATTACTATGTCCTATCACAAAACCTTCCTTAGTTTTAAGCGTAAAAAGAAATTTTCCAGCAGTATTCGTTTTGCGTTCAATTACAATATATTCCTCTAAGGATAAATTTAAATTGTTTAAAGTCTCCTTCAACTTCTCCTTGTTTTTATATGGTACACTATTAAATATAGCACGGCCACTCGCCGACACAACACTAAAGCTATAATCTCCGTTACCTTCTTTTACAATGGAAAGCATAGTTTTATATTTTATTAATTATCCAATTGATTCTATAATATCAACATATAATAATCAAAAAGGCTCCAAGAAAACCTCCAATTGGCATTACTTAAATAAGGAGTCCATTCCGGGAATATTAGGCATTCCTTCTTTGGCAACTGCCGCTAATTCCGACTCATTTATTTGTGTAGCTTTTTCAATTGCATTATTTATAGTTAAAACCAAGCAATCTTCTAATTTTTTCTTTTCAGTGAGAAGACTATCGGCAATTTCAATTCGCTTAATTACCCGATTAGCTGTAATAGTTACTTTAACCAAACCTTCAGAAGATTGCTCTTCAATAATTACATGATTTAACCTCTCCTTGGTTTGTTGTATTTTTGCCTGAGTATCTTTAAGTTTACCCATCATACCCATAAGATCTCCTAACATTTACGTTCTCTTTAAATTTCATTCCTAAAAATACTAATTTATAAGCCAATTTTAGTGTCATTATGTATCAATTCATAAAAATTAGAGTTCTTTTTGCATTAAGTCTTATTTTCGCGCTTTCCTGTAACTCTGAAAAAAAGGACATTTCTACCATGAACGCGCCCGTAGCAAAAAAAATCCCCAAAGAATTAAAAAAACATAACGATACAAGAATTGATGATTATTATTGGCTTAATCAAAAGGAAAACAAAGAAGTGTTAAACTATCTAAAAGCAGAAAACGCTTACTATCGTTCCAAGACTTCGCATACAAAAGGTTTTCAAGATGATTTATTTAAGGAAATGAAGTCCAGAATTAAAGAGGATGATACCTCAGTGTCTTACAAGTACAATGGTTACTGGTATTATACCAAATATAACAAAGGAGAGGAATACCCTATCTACTCCAGAAGAAAGGGAATGGAAAATGCCTCGGAAGAAATACTCTTCAACTGTAACGAAATGGCGATAGACCAAGAATTCTTTAATCTCGGAGGACTTAATATAAGTCCGGATAATAAACTTGCAGCTTTCGGAATTGACACCGTTGGTAGGAGGCAGTATCATATTCAAATTAAAAATCTGGAAACCGGGGAAATTTATCCGGATAAAATAGATAATACAACCGGTGGTGCAGTATGGACAGATGATAATGAAACATTGTTCTACACCAGAAAGGATTCAGTAACACTTCGTGCAGATAAAATATACAAACATAAGTTAGGAACTCCAGAAACGGATGACCAATTAGTGTTTCATGAAAAGGATGAGACTTTTGACACCTTTGTTTACAGATCTAAATCTGAGAAATACATTATTATTGGCTCTAACAGTACATTAACATCGGAATTTCAAATTTCGAGAACAGATGATCCTAAAAATACTTTCACACTTTTTTCGCCACGAGAAAGAGGTTTGGAATATTCAATCTCCCATTACAATAACAGTTTTTATGTCTTAACAAATAAAGATAATGCCACTAATTTTAAGTTAATGATTGTTAGAGAAGGGCAGACATCTTCTGATCATTGGAAGGAATTTATTCCTCACCGAGAAGATGTATTGCTGGAGGATATTGAAATTTTTAAAGAGTATTATGTACTTTCTGAAAGAGAAAATGGCCTAACTAAACTTAAAATTACAAATTGGAAAAGTGGTGACTTCTACTATTTACCATTTGA
>CAYTDS010000026.1:10238-15855 GCA_964436555.1 uncultured Flavobacteriaceae bacterium
CTAAACTTAAAATTACAAATTGGAAAAGTGGTGACTTCTACTATTTACCATTTGACAATGAAACGTACACGGCATATGTAGGTACTAATCCGGAATTTGACACTGAAATCTTGAGATATAGTTATAATTCTATGGTCACACCCAATTCGGTAATAGACTTTAATATGCGCACGAGAGAAAAGGTAATTAAAAAAGAGCAGGAGGTACTTGGTAATAAATTCAAAAAGGAGAACTATAACTCCAAAAGAATATGGGCCAAAGCCAAAGACGGTACTCAAATACCTATGTCTGTCGTTTACCATAAGGATACCAAACTGGATGGTACCAGTCCACTGCTTCAGTATGGTTATGGATCTTATGGTTATACTGTTGACCCGTCTTTTTCAACTGTGAGGTTAAGTCTTTTGGATAGAGGTTTTATTTATGTAATAGCTCATGTAAGGGGAGGAGAATACTTAGGACGAAAATGGTATGAAGACGGAAAATTATTAAAGAAGAAAAACACATTCACTGATTTTATTGATTGTTCTAAGTTTTTAATCGAACAAAAATATACCAGTAAAGAACATCTTTATGCTATGGGAGGTTCAGCCGGAGGTCTTCTTATAGGGGCAATTGTTAATATGGCCCCGGAACTTTATAATGGGGTTATAGCTGCCGTACCTTTTGTTGATGTCATTACCACAATGTTAGACGAATCTATTCCATTAACGACCGGGGAGTATGATGAATGGGGAAATCCCAATGAAAAAAAGTACTATGATTACATGAAAACTTATTCACCATATGACAATGTGGTTGCACAAGCATATCCGAATATTTTGGTGACCACAGCGTTACACGACTCCCAAGTTCAATATTTTGAACCTGCTAAATGGGTTGCAAAACTTAGAGCACATAAGACAGATACTAATTTATTATTGTTGCACACTAACATGGATGCGGGTCATGGCGGTGCTTCCGGTCGTTTTGAATCACTAAAGGAAGTAGCTATAGAGTATGCTTTTTTACTTGATTTGGAAGGTAAAACCAATTAATTGAAAAAAAATATTAATTTTGTCGAGGAAATGTTGTGACTTATTCAAAAATTGCAATGTTACCATAACCTAGAAACGCTTGTATGGAACATAAGATAAATGCTTATAACAACATCCTGGAACTTATAGGAAACACTCCACTTATCAGATTAAATAAAATTACAGCATCTTTTAAAGGCAACTTTTTTGCAAAACTAGAGTCTTTTAATCCCGGTCATTCTTCAAAGGATAGAATTGCTGCCTTCATTATAGAAGAAGCAGAACGAAAGGGGATACTCTCAAAAGGAAATACTATAATAGAAACAACATCCGGTAACACCGGTTTTAGTATTGCCATGGTAAGTATCATCAAGGGTTATGATTGTATTTTAGCTGTAAGTTCAAAATCCTCGCAAGATAAAATAGATATGCTGCGGTCAATGGGAGCCAAAGTATACATTTGTCCTGCTCATGTTAGTGCAGACGATCCGCGATCATATTATGAAGTGGCAAAACGATTACATCAAGAAACAAAAGGTTCGGTATATATCAATCAATACTTCAATGATTTAAATGTTGAAGCACATTACAAAACAACCGGTCCAGAAATATGGAATCAAACTAATGGAAATATAACTCACCTTGTGGCATGTAGCGGAACAGGTGGCACAATTTCAGGTATAGGAAAATATTTAAAAGAAAAGAATCCTGGGATTAGGATCCTAGGCGTGGACGCATACGGTTCGGTGTTAAAAAAATACCACGAGACCAAAGAATTTGATACGAATGAAATATATCCATACCGTATTGAGGGATTAGGTAAAAACCTTATTCCAGGAACCACAGATTTTGATGTAATTGATGAGTTCATCAAAGTAACTGATGAAGAAAGTGCCCATACTGCAAGAGAAATTTGCAGAACCGAAGGCATGTTTGTGGGTTATACCAGTGGAGCTGCAATACAAGCCATTAAACAGTTAAATGTGCAAGGAGAATTTAAAAAAGATAGTAACGTTGTGGTTATTTTTCCCGACCATGGATCAAGATACATGAGTAAGATCTATAGTGATCAATGGATGAGCAATCAGGGCTTTTTTGATATTAAACACGTTGAAGAAACCCAACAAACTCAATTCATAAAATAATTCAAATGAACTAAAAGGAAGATTAAAAGCAATGGCTATTGAACCATTGCTTTTTTCTGTAAATAAATTATTCATAATACAATTCAAAAATCTATATTTTTGCTTAAAAATCAAACTTGGTTAAATGAGAGACTTATTTGATAGAATCATTGAAAATAAAGGTCCTTTAGGCAAATGGGCTTCACAAGCAGAAGGTTATTTTGTTTTCCCAAAATTAGAAGGCCCTATTTCTAATAGAATGAAATTTCAGGGAAAGGATGTCATAACCTGGAGTATTAATGATTATTTAGGACTTGCTAGTCTTCCAGAAATTAGACAAGTTGATGGAGAAGCGGCTATGGAGCATGGTGCGGCATATCCAATGGGAGCAAGGATGATGAGTGGTCATACCGATTTTCATGAACAGTTGGAGAATGAATTGGCCGCCTTTGTACAGAAAGAAGCATCTTATCTTTTGAATTTTGGTTATCAAGGAATTATGTCGGCTATAGATGCTCTAGTTTCTAAAGATGATATTATTGTGTATGATGTGGATTCGCATGCCTGTATTATAGATGGGGTCCGACTACATATGGGAAAGCGATTTACCTTTAAGCATAATGACATTGAAAGTTTAGAAAAAAACTTGGATCGTGCTACAAAAATGGCCGAACAAACCGGAGGAGGTATATTGGTTATTACCGAAGGTGTTTTTGGAATGCGTGGAGAGCAAGGTAAGCTTAGAGAAGTTGTGGCCTTAAAAGAAAAGTTTCAGTTTCGCCTATTGGTAGATGATGCCCATGGCTTTGGCACCTTAGGAAAAACGGGGGCAGGTGCTGGTGAGGAGCAGGGTGTGCAAGATGGTATCGACGTCTATTTTGCCACATTTGCAAAATCCATGGCCGGAATTGGTGCGTTTCTGGCTGCCGACAAAGAAGTTATAAATTATCTGAAATACAATCTTCGTTCTCAAATGTTTGCAAAATCGTTGCCCATGATTTTTGTAAAAGGAGCCCTGAAAAGATTGGATATGTTACGTACCATGCCGGAGTTAAAAGCAAAACTCTGGAAAAACGTAAACGCATTACAAAATGGACTTAAAAACAAAGGATTTGACATAGGGAATACCAATACGTGCGTCACACCTGTTTATCTCAACGGAAGTATTCCTGAGGCCATGGCTTTAGTAAAGGATTTAAGAGAAAACTTCGGTATATTTTGCTCTATTGTGGTTTATCCAGTAATTCCAAAAGGACTTATTTTATTACGTATGATTCCAACGGCAACACACACTATGGAGGATATTGAAATTACTTTAGATGCTTTTTCTGCTATTCGTGATCGTTTGGAGAATGGCACTTATAAAAGACTTTCAGCTGCCGTAGCGGCCGCTATGGGTGAGTAATTAATTCAATCAAAACATATGAATCCCAATGAATTCCATTGGGATTTTTTATTTTAATTCCTTTCTGTAAGTGCTACGACGTTTATAAATTACAGGGTCGAAATGCTTCCACATTTGACGTATGGCTACATTCTCTTCTAACTCCGGCGTACGATAACACATTTCTATTTTCTTCTCTGTGAAAGTCTTGTGGTATTGATTAAAAATAATAGCAGTAACTCCTTTATTTTGATATTCCGGATGAATTCCTATTAAATAAAATATAACATCTTTACTGTTTCTTTTGGCGTTAAGAAGATGAAATATACCGAAAGGAAAAAGCTTTCCCTTCGCCTTTTGAAGTGCTACCGAAAATGAAGGCATAACAATAGCAAAAGCAATTAGTCTGTCAGAAGAATCCACAATAAACTTAATATACTCCGGATTGATAAAGCTAATATACTTTTTCTTAAAATATTCCTTTTGAATTTCGGTAATGGGAACAAAAGAAGAAAGCTTTGAGTAGGTTTCATTAAACAAATCAAACATTTGGTCAGCCATTGGCATTACCTCACTTGTTTTGGTAAAATTCAACTCTCTTAACCCGTATCGTTGTTTAATAAGTGCCTGTATCTTAACAAATAATTTTGGGTCGGCATTTTTTGCCGGGAATTTGTTCTCCATGTATTCCTTTTCCTTCTTAAAACCCAATCGCTCCATATGGTTTACATAATAAGGGTAATTATACCAGGTAATCATGGTACCGATATGATCAAAACCTTCGGTTAAAACACCAACCTTATCCAAGTTTGAAAATCCAACCGGTCCTTCCATATAGTCTAATTGATGTTCCCTGCCCATTTCAGCAACTTTCTCCAGCAACAACTTTGACACCTCAAAATCATCAATATAATCAAACCAACCAAACCGCATTTTTCGGGTTTGTTGTTTATTTACTTCTATCCAATTAATGATGGCAACAACTCTTCCTACGATTTTATTTCCTTTATATGCCAGAAAAAACTTAGCCTCAGCATCTTTAAAAACCGGATTTTTATTTTTACCGAAGGTTTCTAATTCATCATTTATAATCGGCGGCACCCAATACGGGGAGTTTCTATATAATGAGAATGGAAATTTCACAAATGCCTTTAAATCTGATTTTGTAATGGCTTCCTTAATTGTAATCATGCTGAACTTTTTCTGAAATCAATATTAACATTATTATTCTATAACCTAATTATATACGGGGAAATTTTATCATGTTACAGGAATCGATATTTGGGAAATGTACTTTATCATCCAAAAAAATCAAAAGAAATGTTTTAACTTCTTTATAAGGTTATTTGAAATTGTGTAAGGAGCATAACGTAAGGATATATCCAACCAGTTACCCTTTTTGCATATAGGTTTCAGATGGGTAAAGGTATCAAAGGAACGCTTACCATGATAAGCTCCCATACCACTGGTCCCTACACCACCAAAAGGCAGTCTTGGGTTGCCTAAATATATCCAGGTATCATTAATAGCGCCACCACCAAAACTATATCGGTTAAGAATGGCTTTTTGAAAATTAGGATTTGTAGAAAAAATGTAAGCGGCCAAAGGTTTGCCATATCGCATAAGACAATTTGCAATATCCTCTTCTGTATTGAACGAAATTACAGGAAGAATTGGGCCAAAAATTTCCTCCTGCATCAACTTGCTTTCAAATGAAGGAGCATCTACCAATGTAGGAGAAAGATAGCAATCCGAATCGTCAAAGACTCCGCCAAATAGAACCTCTTCTCCGATTAACATTTCTTTTAACCTCGCGTGACTTTCACTAGTAATGATACGGGCAAAATCAGGAGAAATAGAAATATCCTCACCGTAAAAGTTAGTAATCCACTTTTTCAATGCCGTTATAAAAATCCTCTTAATACTTTCGTGCACCAAAACATAATCGGGGGCAACACAAGTCTGACCGGCATTAAAAAACTTTCCCCAAACAATCCGCTTGGCCGCTAAATCCACATTTGCCGATTTATCAATAATGCAAGGATTCTTTCCTCCCAACTCCAAGGTAACAGGGGTTAAATTTTTTGCTGCAC
>CAYTDS010000027.1:0-15681 GCA_964436555.1 uncultured Flavobacteriaceae bacterium
GACGACCAAACATTGAGTCTTACAGGAACAAACCTTAATATAACAGGTGGAAACACTATTGATATTGCTAGTATTAATACGGACAACCAAAATTTGACCGGAGCTACTCTTACTGGAACGAATCTACAAATTGATATTCAAAACGGTTCTTCAGCAAGTGTTGACCTGTCGAGTTTGGTCGGTACGGATGACCAATATGATGACGAGGTGCCTTTAAGAACACCAATAGATGTTAATGAAGGCGGTATTGGTTCGCCAACTTTGGAGACCACCGTTCAGGGCGTTATCAATGCAATTGCACCAATAACCTCTAAAGCAGCTCGGATTTTCTATCCACCATCAATTGCTGTAGATGCTTCAACGAACGGAAGCTTTACGGTTAACCTTTATGCCCAATATATAGCTCAATTTGGAACGCCAGCTGTTGCAAGTGCGGGAGCTCCGGCAGCAGTACCAACGTATGGTGCCACAGAATTGTATTACTATGTTACCTATGCGGATCCTACGGTTTTCAATACGGCAACGATGAGCATCAATGCAAGCGGTGTTCTAAGTTATACCATTATTGGACAACCATCAGATTACAATTCATTGATTAACGTTGTATTTGTTGTAAAATAAGAAAATAACACACCAAAAAGAGTTTGAAATCATTTAATATTAATAGGGTTTTATTTATCAGTTTAATTACTGTATTTCTTGGAGTAAAACTGGGTAATGCCCAGTTTTTACTTCAGGCACCAAACAGTACTGATGAGCATAATTATAGATGGTACGAAGCTTCGGATAGTGGTACTGTTTTAGGAACTAATTTCTTTTATGAAGTTGCCGTTCCGGGGGTATATTTCGCTACTTATGATGGTACTATTTGTGGTAAAAATGCCACTAGCTATTTTATTGTTACTAATTGCAACGCGCCAAATAATCTGGTTACTCTGGATGTTTCCCAAAGTGTACCGGCTTCTGCCACAATTTCCTGGAATCCCACAGTCAGTGGGGATCAATTAAGACCGGTGGTGACGGCTTCTCAAAGTGTAGTTAGATATACACCATCTATTACAAAAGTAGGAAATACAAAGCGTTTACCAAGCTTTACGGTGGTGTGCTTACAGCAGGCCGCTAATTTAATAGACGATTTTATCGCAGTTAATGAGGATCAATCCATTATAGTTCCTATCTATGACAATGATAGCGACTTGCCAACCAGCGGAACATTAACGGCATCAAACCCTACAAATGGAACAATTACAATAGACAATAATGGCACACCAAACGATCCTATAGATGATATTGTAACATACACACCGAACCCTGATTTTAATGGTACGGACTCTTTTACGTATACCGTTTGTAATCTAATGGGAGATTGTAGCACTGCCACAGTAAACATCACAGTTTTACCTATCGTAGATGCTTTTGACGATGTTGTTACCACAATGGAAAATGAGCCGATAAATATTTTAGTCTTAAGCAACGATAATGATTTACCGGTCGCCGGAACATTCACTGTTACAAACCCGGCAAATGGAGTCGTGACTATCAATACAAACGGAACTCCAAGTAACCCGTCAGACGACAGTGTGACCTATACACCAAATAATAATTTTATTGGAACGGACACATTTACATATACAATTTGTGATAATCTTGCGAATTGCAGTACTGGAACTGTTTCCGTGATTGTTACCCCCGCGGGAGTTGTGAATTTAGATAGTGATAATGATGGAATATTAGATTCTTTTGAGGATTTAAATTTGGATGGAGATAATAATCCTGCAACGAACCCAACAGATACGGATGGGGATGGGATTCCTGATTATTTGGATATCGATAGTGATGATGATGGGATTCCTGATAATGTTGAAGCGCAGACCACACAAGGCTATATTCCTCCTTCAGGAATAGATCTTAACAATAATGGTTTGGATGATGCCTATGAACAGAACGGAAATCTTGGATTAATACCAGTTGATACCGATGGAGACGGACTTCCTGATTATGTTGATGAAGACAGTGATAATGATGGTGTGCCTGACAGAATTGAAGGACATGACCATAACCATGACGGACTTCCTGACGTTGTCTTTACGGGAGTTGACTCTGATGGAGACGGATTAGATGATGGCTATGAAGGTTCCGTACTTATTGACATCGATGTCAACGATGAAATCGATAATCCATATACTGATTTACCAAACACAGATCAAGATGAGGAATCTGATTATAGAGATACGGATGACGACGGGGATGGGATTCTGACAAGGGATGAGGACACCAATGGTGATGGTAACTGGGCTAATGATGATTGGAACGGAAATGGAATACCTGATTATTTAGATCCTGACCTTATGAGCACCGGTGATGAAATAGAAGTATTCAATGTAATTACGCCCAATGGTGATGGTATACATGATGTTTTAACCATTCGTGGTTTGGAAAATTTTCCGGACAACACCATTAGAATTTACAATAGATGGGGTGTGTTGGTGTTCACTACCAATGCCTATAACACCCAGAACAACTACTTTGATGGAACATCGCAAGGCAGGGTTACTGTAAATCAGGATAAATTGCTTCCCGTTGGAACATATTTTTACATCTTGGATTATGAAGCTGTGGGACAAACCAAATCGATTTCCGGTTATATATACATAAATAGATAAACGCAATGATTATTAAAAGTAAAACTATATCATTAAATAAACAGCTGGTTTCTATACTGGTTATCCTATTTATGCTATTTGCCACTGGATTATTTGCGCAACAAGATGCGCATTACACTCAGTATATGTACAACACGGTTAGTATTAACCCTGCGTACGCAGGCTCCCGTGGACACATGAGTATTGCTGCTTTGCATCGCTCACAATGGGTTGGTTTAGAAGGAGCACCCCAAACACAGACTTTAAATGTGCATTCGCCTGTTGGTTATCGGGGAGTTGGACTAGGGGTGTCTATCGTGAACGATCAAATAGGGCCCACATACGAAACCAATTTTGATATTGATTTCTCGTATACCATTCAAACCTCATATGATGGTCGATTAAGCTTTGGACTAAAGGCTGGTGCTAACCTCTTGGATATTCGATTTTCCCAACTTAATCAGGATTATACGAATCCCGGAGGACCGGATCCCACCTTACAACAAGATATACAGAACAGACTTTCCCCAAATGTTGGTGCTGGAGTATATTATCATACGCAGAACTTTTATGCGGGGCTTTCCGTACCCCGGTTTTTAGAGACTTCTCATTTTGATGAATCTTCATTGTCTACAGCAAAGGAGAAGATGAACTTTTATTTTATAACGGGATATGTGTTTGAGCTAAATCCTTTTTTGCAATTTAAACCAGCCTTGCTAACCAAGATGGTGCAAGGGGCACCGTTGCAAGTAGACCTTTCAGCCAATTTCTTAATGAATGAAAAATTTATACTTGGTGCTGCTTACCGCTGGGATGCTGCCGTAAGTGGCATGGTAGGGTTTAATATTTCTGATGGATTTTTATTGGGACTGGCTTACGACAAGGAAACTACAGCTTTGGGTGCAGCACGGTTCAATGATGGTTCTTTTGAGATTATCATTCGATACGATTTTATTAGATCAAGAAGTAATCTAAGATCACCTCGTTTCTTTTAAATCACTTTACTTTTATCAATTTTATAAATTTTCCTAAACGAATTTTGTGAGAGACTTAACCCGGAAAATAGGGTAAACGTCTTATTTTTACAAAATGAAAGAAGAAAATGTAATATTAGTTGACCAATATGATGTTCAGATTGGTACGATGCTTAAAATGGAAGCTCACGAGAAGGCTGTGCTCCATAGAGCCTTTTCCGTTTTTATTTTGAACTCTAAAGGAGAAATAATGCTACAGCAAAGAGCCGCTAGTAAATATCACTCTCCCTTACTTTGGACAAATACCTGTTGTAGTCATCAACGTGAAGGAGAGTCCAATGTTGATGCCGGAAAAAGAAGACTGCTAGAAGAAATGGGTTTTGTTACCGAACTGGAAGAGTTGTTTTCATTTATTTACAAAGCACCTTTTGACAATGGTTTAACTGAGCATGAGTTTGACCATGTTATGATAGGATATTATAATCAAAATCCTATAATAAACAAAGAAGAGGTAGCTAATTGGAAATGGATGTATCAGGATGCAATAAAATCAGATATTGAGAAAAACCCCCAGAATTATACAGTTTGGTTTAAGATTATATTTGAAAAATTCTATAATTACATCACTAATAAAATATCCAATTATGAAGGTGAAAGTAAGTAGAAAGGCCCATTTCAATGCAGCACACAGACTATTTAGACCAGACTGGAGTGCTGAAAAGAATAATAGTACTTTTGGTAAGTGTAATAATCCCAATTTCCACGGTCATAATTATGAATTAATAGTTAGTGTGTCCGGGGAGATAGACAAGGATACGGGGTTTGTAATGGATATGAAAGTTTTAAAAGACCTAATCCGTGATGAAGTGGAGGAACATTTAGACCATAAAAACTTGAATTTGGAGGTGCCAGAGTTTTTTAGTTTAAACCCTACGGCTGAAAATATAGCTGTTGTAATTTTTAATAGATTGCGACACCATATTGACGATACTAAGGAATTGGAAATTGTCCTATTTGAAACTCCACGAAACTTCGTAACCTACTCAGGATAAGCAATGGGACTACAGATAGGGGATTCTATACCGGAATTTACATTAAAGAATCAAGACGGGAAATTGTTTAATATCAATTCGGTACTTGGAAAAAGGACGATAGTGATTTATTTCTATCCTAAGAATGATACTCCTGGATGTACTAAGGAAGCATGCATGTTTCGAGACAGTTATGAGGATTTTACAGATTTAGGTGCAGAAGTTATCGGTATTAGTTCTGATTCCGAAAAATCACATCAAAAATTTGCATCTAAGCATCGCCTACCATTTATATTACTGGCAGATACCAAAAAAGAAGTAAGAAAGCTTTTTGGAATTAAAGGGAGTTTATTAGGGTTGATAGCAGGGAGGGAAACTTATGTTGTAGACAAACATGGGAAAGTGGTTATGGTTTATAACAATTTAAATGCTGCACAACACAAACATCGGGCGTTAAAGGCATTAAAGAACATAATTGAAGAATAATGACATTATATCCCTTAAAATTTGAACCCATACTCAAGGAAAGATTATGGGGAGGTACTAAACTTCAGTCGGTGCTAAATAAAAAGATTGAAAGTGAGATTACCGGTGAAAGCTGGGAAATATCTGGTGTTGCCGGTGATGTCTCTATAGTTTCTAATGGTAATTTGGCGGGTACGTCCTTAGCTGAATTAATTGTATCTCAGGGGAAGTCACTTTTAGGGCAATCAGTAATTGACCGATTTGGAACCAATTTCCCAATACTTATTAAGTTTATAGATGCTAAACAGGATCTTTCCATACAATTGCATCCAAATGATAAGTTGGCCAAAAAGCGTCATAATTCTTTTGGTAAAACTGAAATGTGGTACATTATGGATTCGGATTCCGATGCAAAATTGATCGTGGGTTTCAATAAGTCAGTTACTAAAGAAGAATATTCAGATGCTTTGAAAAATGATACATTATTGAATTTACTTAACTATGAACAAGTAAAGGAGGGCGATACATTTTTTATTAATACCGGTAAAATACACGCCATAGGAGCAGGGGTTTTATTAGCAGAAATTCAGCAGACCTCAGATATTACCTACCGTGTCTTTGATTTTAATCGAAGGGACAAAAATGGAAATTTAAGAGAGCTTCATACAGATTTGGCACTTGATGCTATTGATTATGAAAGAAAAGACGATTTTGTTGTTAACTATTCCAAGAGGCAAGACCAAGTAAATACAATGGTAGTTTGCCCCTATTTCAAAACTAATTTTATTCAATTATCTAAGAATCTGCAACTGGATGTAGCTCAGAGAGATTCCTTCACCATTTACATGTGTGTGGGTGGAGCTGTTACCATTAGCACTGAAATGGGGGAGGTGCATTTACAAAAAGGAGAAACGTCATTGGTACCGGCTATAGTGCAAAAGATTGATTTAAAAAGCAATAGCGCAAAACTTTTAGAAGTTACTATTTAAAAAAGAGTACTTTTGCAAAAAAATATTTAGAGTAATGGCAAGTATTAGGAATTTAAAAAAAGACATCAATTACGTTTTAGGAGATATTATTGAAGCGGTTTATCTTTTCGAGGCAGCTGGGAATAATAAAACTTCAAAAGAGGGAAGCGCCGTCATTGATGGGGCAATTGAAACATTTGATGATCTTATCGCAAAGGTTAATCAAAAAAATGTTGAAAACAGACAGCTTCATCTTAAGCAGGTTAAAATAGAATTGGAAGAAAAGGCAACCGGACTTATCGAAAAATTGAATAAATTAGGATAATAAATTATTCATCGTTTTAAAAAAAGCATCCACAACAGGATGCTTTTTTTATTCTACTTTAAGACTCTCTAAATAGTGTTTCAGAGCCTTACCATATTTGGAATTTGCTACTTCACTGGTAAGCGAATTATTAATAGAATCTAAATATTTTTTATTGGCATCAGGAACCTCATGAAGAGCAATGTAGGGAGCAATATAGGAATTCCGATTATTAAGGGCGAAATTAAGGGCATACAAATAACCTCTTAGTATATTCTTGTCGCTTAGCTTACTTATGGAATCCATAGCTAATGAGTCTTTACTAAGTACAGGATCGTAGATGGCCTGCATGTAGTCCAGATTGTTAGCATTAAATTTAGACATCACCTTTCTATATTCTTCCAACTTTTTATGCGTGGCAGACCCTGAAATTTTGGCTTTTGTATCAAAAGTGTTCCAGGCTGTATTTATGGTTATTATTCCAGGTTCACCAAAAAAAATAAGTCGGTCATTAATATCGTTGTCATCTTTTTTGTTTAAATACAAGTAAAATATTTCAGGGCTTTCCAATTCAGTTTTGAAAGTGAAATTTCCGTTACCTTGTATCAATAAAGAATCAATAGTAACTAAAGTAGTATCCACTACTTTTTGTAAATATAAAGTACCTTTTTTTAGACCTTTTACGTTGCCCGTTACTGTCATGGTATTTTCTGTATCACCGCCACAGGCTGCAAGTATTAAGAATAGGGATATAATTGAAAAAAACTTCTTCATCTTATTTATTTAGTGGCGCAAATATCATGAAACTTCAATAAAAATTTAAACTTTTGAGGCAATTTCCATAAGATAGGCACAAATAAGTGCGCCACCGGTGCCAACCACATAGCCTAGTACAGCTAACAGAACCCCAACAGAAGTTAGTGAAGGATGAAATTCAGCCGCAACCACGGGAGCCGAAGCGGCACCTCCAACATTCGCCTGACTTCCAACTGCGAGGAAAAAGTAAGGGGCTTTTATCAATTTTGCTACTAAAATAAGTAAGCCCGCATGAATAGCAATCCATATAAAACCTAAAATAATAAGTCCGGGATTTTCTAAAACCTTTCCTAAATCCATTTTCATGCCTATGGTGGCAACCAGAATATAGATAAAAACACTACCTAATTTACTTGCTCCTGCTCCCTCATAATTTTTAGCTTTAGTAAATGATAAAGCAATTCCCAAAATAGTGGCGATTACCACCATCCAGAAAAAACCGGAACCTAGAAAAGACAAAAAGTTACTAGGGTCCGCAACTGTCGCTACATTTTTAACTAAATAAGCACTTATGCTATCGCCGGAAAAATGGGAAACCCCAACAGCGGTAAAGGACAAAGAGAGCATAATTATATAATCCTGCAAGGAGGGTACCCGAGTTATCTTTGCCGTAAACTGAGTTACTTTTACCTTTAGTATTTCAATAGCTGAGGTGTCGGCTTTTAACCAACGATCTATTTTTTCGGTTCTTCCAACACCTAAGAGAATTATTGCCATCCAAACATTGGCCACAACGATATCAACTAGGACCATTTTACCATACTCTTCAGGATTATATTGAAAAATTTCGAGCATAGCAGCCTGGTTTGCACCACCACCAATCCAACTTCCCGCTATAGTAGAGAGCCCCCTCCATATAGCATCAAAATCATTACCACCTACGGTTTCAGGGGAAAAGATAGAAACAATAAGCATAGCTAAAGGTCCTCCTAAAATGATTCCAACACTTCCTGTCAAAAATAGAATCAAAGCTTTAGAGCCCAACTTGGCAATAGCTTTCAGATCAATACTCAATGTCATTAGCACTAGTGCGGCAGGTAGTAAGTATCTGCTTGCCATAAAGTAGAGCTTAGAGGTTTCATCCGAAACCAGACCCAAACTAGCAAGGATTGAAGGCAGCAAATAGCACATGAGCACAGCAGGAACTATAGTATAGAATTTTTTCCAAAATCCTTTTCCGATATTAGAAGTATAAAAAATAAAGCCTAAGCAAAGGGCAAGTAAACCAAAAACAATTATGTCATTGGTAATAAGAGGTTCATTCATTTGAAAGTAGTTAGGGTCCTCTCAAATATAATCAAATTACCAAATGTTCTTTGATGAAGTGGGCTACTCCGTCCTCAGTATTTTTTAAAGTAACCTTCTTGGCAATTTTTATCACCTCTTTACGCGCATTACCAACAGCTACACCCAAACCTACCTTTTCCAGCATTTCCATGTCATTGTAGTTATCTCCAAATGCAATTACATTTTGAAGAGATTCCTCTGATGGAAGTAGCAATTTTATTGCGGAAAGTTTGGAAACGGATTTTGGAGCAACCTCTATTAGTGTGTCATTAGAACGATAGAAGTGCAGGTGTTCGCCCAATTTTTCTTGAAGCTCGGGAAAAATGATATCCGTATAGGCAGTATCACCCATGAGCATTATTTTGTGCGCGCCAATACCTCTTTCTTCCCAATCCTTAATAGAATTACCTGTATCCCGGAAAAATGGTGTGGCCTGAGTGTAATGGATTTCTTTTCGGACTCGTTCTGTATTTTCCTCTACATACCATTCATTTTTATGATAAAGCCCTAATTTTATAAAATAGAATTCCGCTAAATCATAAATTGCTTTTAGATGGTCTACTTGTATTTGCGTCGATGAAATTTCATTAGATCCATCCAAGACCAATGCCCCATTGTAGCAAATAATAGGCTCATTTTCAATACCTAATCTTTTTTGTAAATAGGTCATTGATTTAGGCATTCTGGCCGATACTAAAATAACCTTTATTGCGTGTTTTATTCTGGAGATTTCGGCTATAGTAAATTCAGATACATCACTTTTGGTAGTTAATAAAGTTCCATCTAAATCGGAACATAATATTGAATACTTCATTTGAAATAAGCGCTACATTTAAGATTGGTTCAGGCTATGGATGTCTTATAACTTTTTAAAACACTAAAATACCCATTTTTTGATGCAAGCCAAGAAATTTTATTTTTGAAACGGTCTTAAAAAAGAAATCTTTTTTTAGGTTTTATCTTTAAACTTTTTGGATTTTACCTTTTTTGGATTTGTGAACAACCGCTTTAAAAAACCGTCTCGTTTAACGGGTTCACAGTCCAATGTTTTAAGCACTGTGGCACTGGGAGTTTCAAATTTAGCCTTCGTAATGGAGTTGAAGGTTGGATCTTCGTTTAACTTTTGGATAAATAAGGCGAATAGGGGAAGGGCAGCATTAGCGCCTTGACCCAAAGAGGTTGAATTAAATCCTATTTCATGCTGATCTAAACCAACCCAAGTGACATGTATAAGTTTTGGTGTTATTCCAACGAACCATGCATCTTTGTTGTTTTGTGTTGTTCCCGTTTTTCCGGCAATGTCATTTTTAAGTTGATAGGTTGATCTTAATCTGGAGGCTGTGCCACCATTGACAGTTTCTTTCATTAGCTCCAATAGTATCTGTCTGGTATCGTTGGAGAAAGCGCTCTGTTCAGAAATTTTAGGGCTAAAAACTTCCAAAATTGAATCTCTATCGGTAGCTATGCTTTGTATTAAAAAGGGCTTCACAGATTTTCCAGAGTTTACATAACTTGCATAAGCTCCGGCTAATTCATTTAATTTTATTTCTGCTGTACCCAACGCTAAAGAGGGCAACAGAGGCAATTCACTCACAATGCCCATTTTTTTTGCTTGAGTCACTACATTAGTTATTCCTGTTTTCTCTAAGACTTTAACAGTAACTGTATTCACAGATTTACTTAACGCCTCTTTCATGGAATAGTTTAAATAGGCTTCGTCTTTATCTCCGGAATTACTGGGAGACCATCCCTCTAAATCTTCATAAGCCACTTCCTGAGCAGAAAAATAGGTGCAGGGCTCCACACCGCTCTCAATTGCTGCGGTATATACAATAGGCTTAAAGGTAGAACCAACTTGTCGCTTACTTTGTGAAATATGGTCGTACTTAAAATGTTTAAAATCTACACCGCCAATCCATGTGTATACGGCACCGGTTGTGGGCTCTATAGCTAAAGACCCTGTATTGAGGCGTTTCATATAATGTTGAATACTGTCAACAGTACTCGCCTTAACAAGGGTATCACCGTTCCAATCAGAAAAAAGAATTTCGCGCTTTTTACTCAATGAGTCCTTGATTTGAGCGGCTGAGAGTCCGGCTTTCTGTAACCTTTTATAAGTGGGAGTTTGACCCACAATTTTATTAATAAGGTTTGTATTTGTTAACCAAGGAGCTTTATTGCCATAACTTTTTTCAAAGCTATTTTGGAGGGTTTTCATGTGTGTTTTCAGAGCTTCTTCAGCCATAAGCTGCATCTTGTAATTTAGGGTAGTGTAAATCTTTAAACCGGAGGTATAGATATTATAATCATCTCCATTTTCCTTTCTTTCCTTAGACCACTGCAATAACTGCTTCCGAACCTCTTCCCTAAAATAGGGTGCAATGCCTTCATTGTAATCAAATTGAGTGTACTTTAATTGTATGGGTAACTTTACTAAACTATCTTTTTCAGTCTCCGAGAGATATTCATTTCCGAACATGGAACCAAGAACCAAATTGCGTCTTCGAAGACTAGCTTCCGGAAAAATTCTGGGATTATAGCCATAAGTAGCTTTTAGCATACCCACTAAAACAGCCGATTCCTCAACAGTAAGTTGTTTAGCTTCTTTATTAAAAAATTTTAAAGCGGCACTTTCTATCCCAAATGTATTGTCTCCAAAGGGAACAGTATTGAGATACAGGGTTAGAATTTCTTCTTTGGAATAGCTTTTTTCCAATCTACGGGCAATAATCATTTCCTTGATTTTGTCTACCGCTAAATTAGATTTTGCGCGTTCTTTCCTTGGGAAAAGATTTTTAGCCAATTGCTGGGTTAAAGTACTGCCACCACCTGCCGATTTATCCCGCAACAAAATGGTTTTAAATCCTACTCTTAATAAACTGGTAGCATCTATCCCCGAATGTTTGTAAAAGCGTTCGTCTTCAATGGCAATAAGTGCATGAAGTAAATGTTCCGGAAAGTCTTCATAAGTTACGGGCTGTCTATCAAACAAGTAATATTTTCCTATCAAGACGCTATCTGCCGAGTAAACTTCAGATGCTTTTTGGTATTGAAAATTTGCTAATTCTTTTTTACTGGGAATCTTACCCCATACCCCTAAATATACACTGAGAAGGAAAAGCAATACGATAACAACTAGACCGGTAACAACCCAAACACCATATTTTATATATTTGGATTTAATTGGATGAATACGCAATGTTTTTGTTTTAGAATTGCAATTTGAAATTAAAAAATGAAATGGTAGTGAGCCTTAACAATACCTTAATTTTCTATTTGCTACTTTTGGTACTTCATATACGTTTTTTTAGACCCATTTGGTCTTGATTGGGATAAAGAAAACTAAATAGCTGTTTCATGAAAAAAAGTTTATTTCTTTTGTTTTTTATTGTTCAAGTAGCTTTTGGAAATGACATGTATTGGTCAAAAACAGGGCACAGAGTTATAGGAGATATTGCCCAGCAGCATTTGACAAGTAAGGCAAGAAAAGCAATAGTGAAGATTCTAAAAGGTCAAAGCTTGGCTTCTGTCTCCAATTTTGCAGATGAAATTAAGGCAGACCGCTCATTTTCTAAATTTAGTGCATGGCATTTTGTGAATTATCCACCGGATAAAAAATACCACGAGGTGGCACCTAGTGAAGAAGGCGATTTAATGATTGGCATTCAAACCTGTATTGATATCATTAAGGATAACACCAGCACGGCAGCAGATAAAGAGTTTTACCTTAAAATGTTAGTGCATTTGGTAGGTGATTTACATCAACCGATGCATGTAGGTCGATTGGAGGATAAGGGGGGTAATGATATCCAGTTACAATGGTTTGGTAAAGGAACCAATTTGCATAGACTATGGGATAGCAATATGGTTGACGATCATGGGATGAGTTATACAGAACTGAGTAACTCCCTACCTCAGTTAACCAAACAACAAAAACTTTCTGTACAACAAGGAGATATGTATGATTGGATGGAAGAATCACGAAATATAGCCAATGAGTTGTATGCTTCTGTTGCCGTTGGAGACAAACTGGGTTATCAATACGGATATAAGTATTGGAGTACAGTAGAGGTTCAACTTCAAAAAGGTGGATTACGCCTAGCTAAAGTTTTAAATGAGTTGTTTAAATAGTTGTTTAAATCCAATTCGGACTCATTTTATTATTCTAAAGGTTAGATTAATTCGCTCTCCCATAACTTTGGATGTTTTAGGGATTTGATGTTGCCAACAGTGCTGAGTTTCACCTTGCATAAGCAATAAACTACCATGGTGTAGCAGTATTTTATGCTTTATATTTTTGTCTTTTTTGTGTCTAAAATGAAAAAAGCGCTCTTGACCTAAACTAAGAGAGGCAATTGCCGGGTTTATGCCAAGTTCTTTTTCATCATCAGCATGCCAACCGTTGCTGTCTTTTCCGTCACGGTACAAATTTAAAAGGCAGGAAGTAAATTTAATTTGGGAAATTTCTTCAATTTTTTGTTTAATAGCCAATAATTCTTCTGAAAACACCTGGGGCTGCATTATAATGCTCGAATAGGAGTAGGGCTTTCCGTTATTACCATATAAAGCTGTTAGTCTTGGTTGCGGATAGGTTTTACCATATACAGTTATATTATCCTGTTGCCATGGAACCATTTGTTTTAGCTTTCTAAAGTATTCATTCGCTTCATGCACATCTAAAAAAGCTGGAAAATAGGTAATTTCACTATCCTTTAGGGGTAATACTATACGTTCGGAAAAAAGTGAGTTCATTAGGTGAGCACTGCTTTTAACTGGTTCCTGTATTCGGAAGGATTCTGTCCGGTAAAGGCCTTAAATGATTTATTGAAATGCGAAAAATTATTAAAACCACTTTCAAAACATACCTCTGTAATACTCATAGGCCTTTCGGCGAGTAATTTGGAAGCGTGTACCAACCGATACTCGTTTACGAACTGTGTAAAGGTTTTATTAGTTATTTTTTTAAAGTATCTGCAAAAGGAAGGTACTGTCATACTTACTAGGTCTGCAATTTCTTCAAGTGTTATTTCTTCTTTGAAATTTGTTTTTACATGGTTGAAGACAACATTAATTCGATCATTGTCTTTAACATCTGTTTCTAAAGAAAACCCTTCTGCATTTAAAACTTTAAATTCTTTAGAACTTCCAAGTTCATTTAAAATATTTAGAATAGATAAAAGACGTTTAAAATCTGTTTGATATTCTAAAATTTCTATTTTCTCACCTATTTTTCTTTTTGTCTTTCCGAAGAATGCAATTCCGCCTTGGGCCACATCAAAAAGAGTCTGAATATTCTTCATTTCAGGAATATTAAAAAAATCATTTCCTAAAAAGTCTACTTTCATCTGCACAACGGTCTCGCTTTTGTTACCAGTTAAGCTATCGGTAAAACCACAATGCGGAAGGTTACTACCTATCAAAATTAAATCTCCTTCGGTGTAATAGGACACATGACTTCCAATTTGTCGCTTACCTGAGCCCCCATTGACATAGACCAATTCTATTTCGGGGTGGTAGTGCCAAACATTGTTTTTGTTGATTTTGTTTTCGTCAAACCTTTGATAGGTAAAAGAATGACCAAAATCAGGTGCTATGGCTTCAAATGCCGGTTTTTGTTTTAACATGGTACTTTTATTAATGTAAAGATAAACGGGACTATCTGGGTATTTATTGGCAAAATTAACTGAAATATGTTCTGAGTTAACAATAATTAACATTTCTGATTTTTTAGAGGGTAATTTAGCATAGAAACTGGAAAAATATGCTGTAGTGTAAGGAAGATATCTGGAGTAAGTTTGTAGTGTAGAAAATGATTTATTAATTAAATCCTTAAAATGTAAAATTATGAAAACAATTTCAAAAATTTCAGTACTGGTTGCCTTACTACTTGTTACAGCAACAGGTTTGGCAAATGAGCCAAAATTAAACTTAATCCCAGGTGCGGATGCCAAAAGTTTAGTTTTTCAACTGGATGGCCAATCTGGTAAGACCACGATTCAAATTACAGATACCAAAAATAACCTAATCTATTCTGAAGTTCTCAAAAGAGAGGGTGTGTATAGCAAAAAATTTGATTTAAAAAAGTTGGAAACCGGCGTTTACTTCATGAATGTTGAGAATTCTTTAAAAGTTGTTGAGTACACTTTAGATGTAAAGGACGCTGCTGTTGAAATTTTAGGCAGAAAAGAGAGTTCAAAACCAGTTTTCAGAACAAAAGGAGATATTGTATATCTAAATCTTTTGAACTTGGAGCAAAAAGATGTAAACATTAAGGTTTATGATAGCAGCTATAGACTGGTTTATTCCGAAACTTTAAAAGACACTTTGTTGGTTGAAAAGGCCTTTAATTTTGAGAGTGCTGTAAAAGACAGTTACACAGTAGTTGTTAAGGATAAATACAATAGCTACTACAAAGATATCATAGTTGACTAATTATTGGTTTGTTTATTTTAAGTTAATTCAAGAAGAAGGGGGGCCGGGCAAGCCCCTCTTTTTTATGCCTTATATTTTGTTGTCCTGATTAAAATTTTTAATAAACCCCTAAGCTTTGAAATAGGCATCTACGAAGATTAAACTTCAACACCTTATTTACAGAAATTTTCTTAGGCGCTCTTTCTTGTAAAGAGGAACAGAAGGATTATCTAAAGCAAGTTGCAATAGCGACTTTTCTTTTTCTTTTTTGAGAACAAGGTTATAAAACTGTTGAACTGTAAGCGTATTTTCTGATTGTTCCATTAGTTCAAAAAGGTCTCCGGTTTTTGCATATCCTTCTTTTAAAATACGAACATAGGTACCCGGTTGGGCGCGTTTTACAAATTGTTTTATGACTTTTTGGTCTCCAAACCGAATACCTAATTTGTAACAAGGCTCACGTGGCTGGGAAACCTGCACCAAGGCCTTACCTAAACGATAAATGTCCCCGACACGAATCTGCGATTCATCCAATCCCTCAACGGTAAGGTTTTCACCAAACATTCCCCAGTTCCAGTCCAGATGAGGATATAAAGGTTTCCAATAGGCATATTCTTCGCCAGAAAAAAGGTAACAGGCCTTGTTTTCTCCGGCGTGATGGACACGATCTATAACGATATCGTTGCGTACATCGCTATTTCCTAAGAAAATAGGTTGCTCACAAGGGTATTTAAAAATACCGGTGGCTTCTTCCTTTCCATTCCATAAGAAAGTGGTGGTTGT
>CAYTDS010000028.1:0-8970 GCA_964436555.1 uncultured Flavobacteriaceae bacterium
GCATAAACCACCCGATCTAATTTAACAACTTCATATTCCAATTCTTCAAAAATACGGCGTACGATATTATTTCTGGAACTATAAATTTCTATCCCTATCTGATTTTTAGGTTCGTTCTCTACATAGCTGATGTCTTGAACTCGTACTGGGCTGTCCTCAATGGTTAATCCATCCTGAATACGTTTCAAATCGATACTTTTAAGAGGTTTATTCAGTTCTACATGAAAGATTTTTCGCAATCCGTTCTTGGGTCGCGCTAATTTTGCAGCTAACTCTGTATCGTTGGTAAACAAAAGTAATCCGGTGGTATTTTTATCTAATTTATCTACTGGGGGTAATTGAGATTTAGAAGCCTTAGAGATTAATCCCATAACTGTTCGTCTACCCTTTTCATCTTTACTGGTAGTAACAAAATCTTTTGGCTTATTTAATAGAACATATTCCTTTTTGATGGGATTAAGTACCCTGCCGTCAAACTTTACTTCATCGGTAAGTTTTACTTTATATCCCATTTCGGTAATTGGCTTTCCATTTACAGTAACACTACCAGCCTGAATATAGATATCTGCCTCCCGGCGAGAACACACTCCGGAATTAGCCACATACCTGTTCAATCTGATTATATTTGGGTCTGATGGCTTTGCCAGTTGCACTTGTTTTCCAATAGGAGCATTTCCTCTGGCATAACTATTTTTTCTAAAGTTACCGCCTTGTCTTCCAGAGGGTTTCTTATCATCATTAAATTCTGACCTTGACATACCAAAAGTTTTTGCAAAGGTAGCAAAGGTATTTGGATGCAAACGTTATTACAGCATATTTGCTATAGAATTCTATGAAGCACCAAATTGATATCTATTAACAAAATACTAAACACCCCGGCTACGATTATTAATTTTAGAATATTGTGTAACCAAACGTAATGAATTTTGGCTTTGGCTTTCCATAACAAGGAAATGAAAAGCACCAGCAGAATTACACAACCCATAAAGTAGATGTACATATAACCCACATCAAATTTATAAATAAGTAAGAGAGCAGGAATCAGAGTTAATACCACCAGAACATTGATGCATAATTTAGAAACATTGGTACCATATAAAATGGGTATGGTCTTATAGTTCTGGACCATATCCCCGGCTATATTCTCTAAGTCCTTGATCATTTCCCGCGCCAAAATCAAAAGAAAAAGAAAAATAGCATGAACAAAGATTACAGTTTCGAAATTTTTATAGTAAACAAAAACAGCAAAAAAAGGAGCTATTGCCAAGGTAGCGGATACAAAATTGCCTATAAATGGCATTTTTTTTAACTTATGGGAGTAGAACCAAATCCCAAATATGTACGCTGAAAAAAATAATACTGCTCTGAAGGAAACATAACTGGCAAAAAAAACAGATAAAAAATTTAGGATGAAATAGGTGCTGAGTTTTGTATTCTGACTTACCAAGCGGTCTAACATGGTTTTCACGGGTCGGTTAATGAGATCTTTCTCTGCATCATAAAAATTATTAATGATATAACCTCCGGCAATTACAAGTGTGGAAGCCAAAACAATTACAAATAAATTGATATCAAAAATAACCTTACGAAGAGGTAAATTAGGCGATAGAATGTATATAGATGCCAAATACTGGGCTAGAGCAATGATAAGAATATTGTAGCCTCTTACCACAGAAAAAAGACTCAGAAACTTTAAAAGTAGGAGCTTATTTTTTCTGGTTAACATGGTTAATGTCTTAGAAGTTGTAGACCACCTCTAAATTATAACCTTTAAGTGCCTTTTTAGCTTTTTCAATATCCTCGGTGAAACCTAAAATATAACCACCACCTCCAGATCCGCATAATTTTAAATAGTAGTCATTTGTATCAATACCTTGTTTCCATAGTTTGTGAAACTCCACAGGAATCATTGGTTTAAAGTTATCCAAAACAACGTGTGACAAATGCTTCAAATTTCCAAAAAGCGACTTCATATTACCACTAATAAAATCTTCCACGCAGGCGTCTGTATGTTTAATGAATTGATTCTTTAGCATATTTCTGAACCCCTCATTCTTCATTTGCTCCATAAAAATCTGAACCATTGGAGCCGTTTCCCCTATTATGCCACTATCCAACAAAAACACCGCGCCCTTTCCGGCTTGATTTTGCGAAGGAATGCTGGTGGACTCTATATTGTCTTGAGAATTGATGAGAATCGGTAAACTTAAGTAACTATTTAAAGGATCCAGCCCTGAAGATTTTCCATGAAAAAAGGATTCCATCTCCCCGAAAATAGTTTTTAATTTTAGCAATTTTTCTCTGGTAAGATTTTCCAAAACGGTAATCTTATCATTGGCATATTTATCATAGATAGCCGCTACTAAGGCTCCGCTGCTGCCAACGCCATAGCCCTGAGGAATAGAGCTATCAAAATACATTCCATTGGTAACATCCACCTTAAGCGACTCCATATCAAAGGCGACTAACTCCGGATTTTTTTGCTGTAATTGCTCCAAATAAGTAACAAAAGATTGTAAACCCAAATTGGATTTTTTTGCCACTTCAGACAAGCTTTTATCTGTCTTTAATGCTCCTTTAAAAAAATTATAGGGAATAGATAAGCCTTTGGAATCTTTTATAATACCATACTCTCCAAAAAGTAAAATCTTAGAATAAAATAATGGTCCTTTCACTTTTTAATTACTGTTAATAATGATTAAAGATATACAATTTAGTCCTCTGAAATCAAAGCTTTATTTTTTAATCGATACTATATTATATAAAGAACGTGAAAATTCATTTTAAATTATTCCCTGTCATTTGCCAGATGCATCGCCCCAAAACCAATTTGGTCGCAAATATACTGCCGGTTTTCACAATATGCAACCAACTCATTTTTAATAAATTGAAAAATCCTTTCTTTTTCCGCATTTGGATATAGCATATGAACGTTAGCTCCTGCATCCAAGGTAAAACATACAGGTAAGCCAGATGTTTTCCTGAAAGCCCAAATTCTTGAAATAATCTCCAAGGTGTTGGGTCTCATTAAGATAAAATAGGGGCTTGCTGTCATCATCATAGCATGTAAGGTAAGCGCTTCGCTTTCCACAATTTCTATGAACTTATTTAGATTCCCGGTTTTAAAAACCTGCTCTAAAAGAGATAAATTCTCATGAGCTTGCACAAACCGTCGGTTGGCAAATGGATGATTTATCATTAAATCATGTCCCACGGAACTGCTTACTTGTTTTTGTCCTTTATCTACCAATAAAATAGTATCCTGAAAATTCCTGAAGATAGGATGCATTTCCTTGGGATATTTTATGGCATAAAGATCAGAGCTTTCCGGAGTACCCTCATGCTTGCCCCAAAGCATTAGCTCTCCCTCTATGCTTCTCCCAGCACTCCCTGAACCCAAACGCGCCAAAAAGGATGCCTTTTTTTTAAAAAAGGCGGTATCTATGTTGGGATTCAACTCCTTTTCCAATGTCATTAAACAAAGTGCAAGCGCTGCCATACCACTGGCAGAAGAAGCAATACCGCTACTATGGGGAAAAGAGTTAGATGTTTCTATTTTAAAGTGATACTCTTTTAAAAAAGGAAGATACACTTCTACCCTATCAAAAAAGGTTTTTATTTTGGGTTCAAAATCCTTTTTAGATTTCCCTTCAAATCGTAAATCGAAGGAGTAATCCTCAACCGCCGTATCTAATTTTGAATAGGAAATGGTAGTAGTGGTTACGCATTTATCCAGCGTAAAACTAATTGAAGGATTAGCAGGTATTTGATTTTTTTGCTTCCCCCAATATTTTACCAAAGCAATATTGCTGGGCGCTTTCCATGTTACTTTTCCTGCCTTTATTTGTTGAGGGTATGGCAAAGGAACAAAGTCAATTTCAGTCATGTTCACTACAATTTGGACAAAGATAGTTTTTAAGGGCTTTTACAATAGCAGCAATTAAAATAAATTCCTACTTTAGACCCTAAACAGGATACCAAGTTGAGAAAAAAAATTATCTATATTTCAATTGCAACAAGTGTTTGCTTGCTGATTGGTTTTCTTTCCAGTTTTGCAACCCAAAGTTCAGTAAATGATTGGTACCTCACTTTAAATAAACCCGGATTTAACCCTCCGAGCTGGCTTTTTGCCCCTGTTTGGACTGTATTGTACATTATGATGGGCGTAGCTGCCGGTTTGGTTTGGGCAAAAGGATTTTATCATATCTGGGTTAAGACTGCTTTATATCATTTTGGTTTTCAACTATTGTTCAATGCGCTTTGGAGTATCGTTTTTTTTGGCTTTAAAAATCCGTTTTGGGCCTTACTGGTAATACTGACCTTATTAATACTGATTTTGTTTACCATAAAATGGTTCAAGGTTGTTAGCAGACCAGCAGCATATTTGCTCATTCCTTACTTTTTATGGGTTTGTTTTGCTACGATCTTAAATTATAAAATCTGGGAGTTGAACTAGGGGCTTCGTTTATTACCACCGCACATTTTTTACAGCTAATCCAATTCCAATCAGCCTAGACCGCCCTTATTTAAATATCTTTTCTAAAACAAAATGATTCTTACAATTATTTAGTACCTTATGAGCCAAATTCGCAATTAAAAAAGTATAATTTTTACTATATGGAAAAATATATTCTTGCCTTAGATCAAGGAACAACAAGCTCTCGTGCAGTTATTTTTGATAAAAAGGGAAGTATAGTTTCCGTAGCTCAAAAGGAATTCACCCAATATTTCCCAAAACCGGGCTGGGTAGAACACGACCCTATAGAAATCTGGTCGACACAAGCCGGGATGGCGGCGGAGGCAGTTACAAAAAAGGGTTTAAGTGGTGCCAATATTGCAGGAATAGGTATTACCAACCAGCGAGAAACTGCGGTTGTTTGGGATAAAAAAACAGGTGAACCTATTTACAATGCAATTGTCTGGCAAGATAAAAGAACCTCCGCCTATTGTGATGATCTCAAAAAGCAAGGTAAAGAAGCCTTAATTCGTGAAAAAACCGGTTTGGTATTGGATTCCTATTTTTCTGCTACTAAGGTAAAATGGATTTTGGATACTGTAAAAGGGGCAAGAAAGCGTGCGGAGGCAGGAGAATTACTCTTCGGGACCATAGATACATGGCTTATTTGGAATATGACCAAAGGGGAACTTCATATCACCGACGTAACCAATGCATCAAGAACACTATTATTTAATATTAATACAATGCAGTGGGATGATGAGCTTTTACGCCTTTTCGATGTTCCAAAAAATATGTTGCCGGAAGTAAAACAATCCAGCGAAATTTATGGTCATACAGTGCCTAATTTCTTTGCGAACAAGATTCCAATTGCAGGAATTGCAGGAGATCAGCAAGCCGCTTTATTTGGGCAAATGTGCACCAAACCCGGAATGGTTAAAAACACGTATGGTACAGGATGTTTTATGTTGATGAATATTGGAAATACTCCAATAGTATCTAAAAATAATTTACTTACGACCATTGCCTTGAAAATAAACGGTAAAACCCAATATGCCCTGGAGGGCAGTATTTTTATTGCAGGTGCAGTTGTCCAATGGCTTAGGGACAGTTTAAAGATTATTAAAACCTCTGGTGAGGTTGAAAAATTGGCAGGGTCAGTAAACAGTTCAGAAGGGGTATATTTTGTACCTGCTTTCTCAGGTTTAGGGGCTCCTTACTGGAACCAGCATGCTAAAGGTACCCTTTTTGGACTTACTCGAGGAAGTACGGATGCTCATATCGCCCGTGCCGCTGTAGAAGCAATTGCCTATCAGACAATGGATGTGTTGAAGGCTATGGAAGCAGATTCCGGTATTGCAGTAAAAGAACTTCGGGTAGATGGTGGTGCAACTATAAACAAAATGTTGATGCAATTTCAAGCCGATGTACTTAACACCGTAACAGTTCGTCCCAAAGTTGTGGAAACTACCGTTATGGGTGCTGCATACCTTGCAGGCTTGGCTGTTGGTTATTGGCAAAGTCTTGGGGAAATTGAAGAAATATGGCAAACCGATATCCATTTTAAACCTACTAAAGAGAGACGTTCGGTTAATGCAGGTATTGAAGGCTGGAATAAAGCAGTAGCAGCAGTTGAATTTTGGTCTAAATAAGCAACCATAAACTTTAATATATGACGCCATTTATAGCGGAGATAATCGGTACTGCCCTACTCATTACATTAGGAGGAGGCGTTGTGGCCAATGTAGTTCTCAAAGGCACCAAAGGTAATAATAGCGGATGGATTGTAATCACAACAGGTTGGGCATTAGCCGTTTACGTTGGCGTAGTGGTTGCGGCTCCTTACAGCGGTGCCCATTTAAACCCTGCTGTTTCCCTTGCGCTGGCCATTGCCGGAAAATTTTCATGGGAAAATCTCCCGTTGTTTATAGTTGCCCAATTACTTGGTGCCATGATAGGGGCTATTATGGTTTGGCTTGCTTATAAAAACCACTTCGATGTTACCAAAGAAAAAGGCTCCAAAATAGCTGTATTTTGTACTGCTCCTGCAATACGGAACCCAATCAATAACCTCCTTAGTGAAACTATAGGCACTTTTGTACTGATTTTTACAATTCTCTACTTTACAGACGCCGCCTTAACAGAAACCAAAACCGTTGTTGGACTAGGTTCTTTAGGTGCCCTCCCTGTGGCTTTTTTGGTTTGGGCCATTGGCTTGTCCTTGGGAGGAACTACAGGCTATGCTATTAACCCTGCACGGGATTTAGGTCCGCGGATTGTACATGCCCTTTTACCTTTAAAGGAAAAGGATCCTAGCGATTGGGGATATGCATGGGTTCCTATTGCAGGTCCGCTATTGGGTGCCACTGCGGCTGCATTTTTAATGTTGTTGCTGTCCTAAAAATTCAAAATCAAAAGACAAACACAAACCCAGGGAGTTAGAAATTTTCTTACAGCGGGTTTGTCGAATGGTTTATGAGTCTAAAAACCTTTTGCTTATGGCACAACGCAGGAAACCGTATGCTAACTAATGCTAAAGAAAACACTTCTGTTTGAGCCCTAAATTACAAAGAATTAAAACCTTTGAACAATTGCCTGCGCAGCAATATAAGCTCCTGTCCAGGCATTCTGAAAGTTAAATCCACCTGTTATGGCATCTACATTGATTACTTCTCCGGCAAAGAATAAATTAGTATGGATTTTACTTTCAAAAGTTTTAAAATTTAGCTCTTTAAGATGCACTCCTCCTGCGGTAACAAATTCTTCTTTAAAAGTACTTTTTCCATCTACCTCAAATTCACAACAGGTTAATTGTTGTACCAGTTGAAGCATTTGAACCTTGGAGATATCTACCCACTTTATAGTTTCATTTATACCTGCGGCTTTTACCAAACTTATCCACAGGCGACGAGGAATAGCAATGGCATTTGTTCTTAAAACGGTTTTCTTTGATTCAATTTCTTTTACTTCCATTAAAAAAGGTAATACTGCGTTTGGATGATAGTCTGGCATCCAATTTACTTGAATCTTAAACTTGTAATTATAGGAATTCAGTAAAAGAGCGCCCCAAGCGGATAGCTTCAGAATAGCCGGACCGCTCATGCCCCAATGCGTAATCAGTAATGATCCTTCGCTTTCCAGAGTAGGAATAGGTGTTGTCTTACTTTTTAGTTCTATACGAATATTTGAATCATTCTTAAGTTTAGTTTTTACAGTAATTCTCGCCGGGGTACTTACCCCCTGAATACCATTAATACGTTCATCTTTTATATTGAATGTAAATAATGAAGGCACAGGAGGAATAATTTCGTGACCTAACCCTTTTAAAATTTCCCATATTTTTGGATTACTCCCTGTAGTAACTACTATTTTTTTTGCCAGATATGTTTTATGTATTGATTGTACTTTCCAACCATTATTTAAATTTCCAACGGCATCTATAGGAACAATACTAATTACAGGACTATTTTTTAGTAATTGTACTCCCAAACGGGTTACCTCGTTAAGGAAGCAATCAATTATTGTTTGAGACGAATCCGAGACAGGAAACATTCTACCATCAGCTTCCATTTTCAAAGGAATTCCTTTTTCTTCAAAAAAAGCTACTGTATCCCCACTGGAAAATGTGTGAAAAGGTCCTAAAAGTTCCCGTTCTCCTCTAGGGTAGTTTTTAACTAAATCTTTTGGATTAAACTCGGCATGGGTAACATTACACCGTCCACCCCCGGATACTTTTACTTTGGTAAGTACTTCTTTTCCTCTTTCTAAAATTGCAATTTTTAGTTCCGGTCTGGCTTCTGCAATTTGTATGGCAGTAAAAAAGCCGGCGGCACCACCACCTATGACAATAACATCAAACATTAATTAACACGCTCCGGATAATTGGTAATGATACCATCTACCCCCAATTCTTTCATTCTCCTAATTTCCGATTCTTCGTTAACCGTCCATGCATATATTTTAAATCCGGCAGAGCTAATCTTACTTGCATTTTCTTCAGTGAGTAACTCAAAATAAGGATTTATTGCTTCTGCCTTAAGTTCTTTGGCAAGAGGTAAGGCATCTAAGGGATTTTCTTCTGTTAATACAGCAATGGCAATTTCGTTATTTAACTCCCTGAATTTCTTTAATTCATCCCATCTAAAGCTTGATATTATAAAATTATCCGGTGTCCATCCCTTTTCCTTAATATAGTAATTCATTATAAAATTAGTTCTATCAGCGGTATCGGCTCCTTTTAGCTCAATATTTAAACGGGTTTTATTATCAATTAACTTTAGCACATCTTGTAGGGTTGGAATTTTATGATTTCCATCCAAAATTAATTTTCTGAGATCAACAATATTGTAATCTTCAATGTTTCCCGCTCCGTTTGAAAGCCGGTCTACCGTGTCGTCATGAAACACTACAATTTCACCACTTTTGATTTTAAAGACATCAATCTCTATCATATCAACCCCTAGATCTAATGCTTTTTGAATAGATGCCAGCGTATTTTCGGTTTCGTGACCCAT
>CAYTDS010000028.1:9070-14018 GCA_964436555.1 uncultured Flavobacteriaceae bacterium
ATTTCTTTACGCTAAAAATAAAAGATTCTAAAGGGTCTATTTCAATAGTCAAAGTACCAGTACCATTTTCAACAACCAAGCTATTTTTACTGCCATAGAGCTTGTCCGTAACCTCGTATGAGCCGGTGGTCAATTTCCATTCCTTTATGATATTTTCCGGAATTTGAAGCTGAAAATTATAGTTCTCATAGGCATCAAAATTGGAAATGATTATCAATTGTTCTTCTACCGACCAACGCACGAAAGAGAGCACCCGGTGATTATAATTTTGGGTACGCTCCCGGTTGTAAAAATGAATATCCTGATAAGCTCCTGTTAGCGCAGTGCTGGATATGGTAAAATTTAAAAGTCTTCTATAAAAGTCCCGAAGCGCTTTCTCCTTATATGAAAGTTGCCCGCCATCAAATTTTTTATTGTTCATCCAACGCTGATGGTGAGGCACGCCAATATAGTCAAAAATAGAGGTGCGTGTTGGGTTTCCAAATCCTGCTCTTTCCGCTCCAGGTTCCCCAACTTCCTGCCCAAAATAGATCATTACAGGGCCGGTTGAAATAGTAGCAGAGACTACCATTGCCGGTTTTCCTATTTCCGCTTCACCAACAAAATCGGGGCTTGCAATACGCTGTTCATCATGGTTTTCCAAAAAAAGAAGTAAATGGTTTTCAATATCATTGTAGCCTTCTCTGACTACAGGGATATGGTCTGTCCATCCGTAGCCTTTCATTATATGCTTCAGGGAATCATACATTTCCACCTTATCATACAAAAAGTCCATTTTTCCTCTATGGATATAATCGCTGTACTTAGTTGGATCATAGACTTCTGCCAGTAAAAAAGCATTTGGGTTTTTTGTTTTGATATGGGAATTCATATAGCTCCAAAATTCTACCGGTACCATTTCCGCCATATCGTAACGGAAACCATCTACACCCTGCTCCAGCCAAAAAAGAGCAATATCTTTAAACTTTTTCCAACTTCCGGGAACACTTTTAGCTGCCCAAAACTCAAAATGTTTGGTATAATTTTCATTACCGTAATTTGCCGGAAGCAAATCAAAATCAATAGTGCCATCCGGACGGATACCATAATTTATTTTAACAGTTTCATACCAATCATTAAAATCGGGTTGCGACAACCGAGAGCCATTACCGGTCCATTTGGCGGGATATTCTTTAAATTTGTGATCTACCATAGGATGAGTTTCCCCTCCTAAGGGTAGATATCCATCCCGCCATTGGGGTACTTTAAATGCTTCTCCGGGAATATAATAAAAGTCGTTTTCTCGGTTATAGGCCAAAGAGGTATCATCATTTTTTCCAAAAGGTTCCGCTCCTTGGGGAGTGGTTTTTCCGTCATAATTGCGGGCCACATGATTGGGAACAATATCAATCAGAACTTTCAATCCAGCTTTATGAGTACGGGCTATCAATGCTTTAAATTCCTCCAAACGTTCTGAAGGATTGTCAGCTAAATCAGGATTTACAGAGTAATAGTCTTTGACAGCATAAGGAGAACCAGCTCTCCCTTTTACCACATCCGGATCATCATTGGATATGCCATAGGGTGTATAATCACCAATTACATTGTGATGTGGTACCCCGGTATACCAAATATGGGTAACTCCTAAGTCCTTAATTTCTTGTAGTGCCTTTTCTGTAAAGTCGCTGAATTTACCCACTCCATTTTCCTCAATAGTTCCCCAGGGTTTGTTATTGCCATTTGTATTCCCAAAAAGCCTTGTAAAGACTTGATAAACTACTTTTTTCTTCTGATGATGCCTCATATCTACAATTTCCTGCTCTGATTCCTTTTTCACATCAGTACACCCTATGATTAATGCACAACCAAAAATTATAATAGTAAAGAAAACATTTCTATTCACTTTAGTTGTATGTTCTGTTTTCTAAATAAGTTAAACTCAATAATAAACCATTCCGAAAAATCAGCCTAAAAAACTATCTTTTAGTGGTTAACGACGCTAACTTCTCCGGGTTTTAATTCCACTCGGTTTCCGTTCACACGTATAGAGCTTTCCGTTGTACCCTCATAAGCAAAACTTGTTTGTTTCTCGGTCACTCTGACTTTTAAAATCCGATTTCTAAAATTAATTTTAAAAGAATAAGCTTCCCATTGTTTGGGTATTCTTGGGACAAAAGAAAGTTTATCCTCTATTACGCGCATACCGCCAAAACCCTCCACAATACTCATCCAGGTACCTGCCATTGATGTAATATGCAGGCCTTCTTCTACCTCTTTATTGTAATCGTCCAAATCCAAACGCGACGTTCTCAGGTAGAATTTGTAGGCTTGATCCATGCGATTAAGTTTAGCAGCTTGTATACTGTGAACGCAGGGCGACAGTGATGACTCGTGTACTGTAAAAGGCTCATAGAAATCGAAATGCCGTTCCAATTCCTCTAAACTAAAGTGATCCTCAAACAAATAAAATCCTTGTAAGGTATCTGCTTGTTTGATATATGGAGAGCGCAAAATTCTGTCCCAACTCCATTTTTGGTTAATGGGGCGGTCTTTCTTTTCCAGTTTATCTACCGGGATAAGCTCTTTGTCTAAAAAGCTATCTTGTTGTAAGTAAATATTGAGTTTTTCATCAAAAGGAAAATACATCCCATTCGCCACTTTTTTCCAATGCGCAGTTTCCTGTTCCGTGAGTTTTGTACGACCAATGATTCTACTATAATCTGTTTTATAACCATCTTTTACTTTCTGTAGCTGTTCTAGGGTATAATTAATACACCATTTGGCTAGATAATTAGTATACCAGTTATTATTTACATTATTTTCATATTCATTAGGTCCGGTTACTCCTAAAATTACATACTTCTTTTTCAAATCCGAAAAAGAGGCTCGCTGTGCCCAAAAACGGGATATTCCAATTAGCACTTCCAAGCCCATATCCGGGATGTAAGAATAGTCTCCAGTAAACCTGTAATAATTGTAAATTGCGAAAGCAATTGCGCCATTCCTATGAATTTCTTCAAATGTGATTTCCCATTCATTGTGGCATTCCTCTCCATTCATTGTTACCATGGGATATAACGCAGCACCGTCTGTAAAACCTAATTTTTTTCCATTCTCAATAGCCTTTTCCAAATGATCATAGCGGTATTTCAACAAGTTTCTGGCTACGCGTTGGTCTTTGGTTGCCATATAAAAAGGAATGCAATATGCTTCGGTATCCCAATAGGTGCTACCTCCGTATTTTTCACCGGTAAACCCTTTAGGTCCAATATTAAGTCTGGAATCTTTTCCTAGATACGTTTGATTCAAATGAAAAATATTAAATCGTATCCCTTGTTGCGCCTTTACATCACCTTCTATAGTAATATCACTCATTTCCCAAATTTTGGCCCAAGCTTGTTTTTGTTTTTCTAACAAACCTTCAAACCCTAGGGATGTAGCCTTAGCTAAAACACTTTTGGCAACGTTGACCAATTCGGAGGTTTTGTGATTTCTTGAAACGGTATAGCCTCCAAATTTATATAAGACAATAGATTCTCCTTTGTTAACCTTTGCCTCAAAGTCTAAGGAAACCTTTAACTCCGCTATCCGTGAGGAGGGCTTTGTTTGAATTGATTCTCCTTTATAAACCAAATGTGCTTGCATAAAAGTGCAAGTGGCAAAATTGGTTTTCATCGTATGAGCTTCAATAAACCCTTGATTACCCTCTGCGGCGACATTTGTAGTATTCCAGAATTTATCTGCCCAGTTACTGTCTTCATTAGTAATACCACTGTCCAAATAGGGAGTAAATTTAATTCCTATTGGTTCATTTAGTGGAGCAATCTCATATTTTATGGCACCCACTTCATCTAAATCCAAACTAAGAAAGCGGGTTACCTGAACACTGACTTGGACTCCATTTGGAAGGGTAGCAATAAAAGTTCTTTGATACCAACCTTCCTTCATGTTGAGTTCCCGTTTAAAATCAGCTACCTTCAAACAGGTATTTAAATCCAGTGGCTCGTTGTTTATAACTACATCTATTCCAATCCAATTGGGAGCATTGAGTACTTTAGCGAAATACTCCGGATAACCGTTTTTCCACCAGCCAACCCGGGTCTTGTCAGGATAATAAACACCACCGATATAACTTCCTTGAAATGTATGTCCTGAATACTGTTCTTCAAAATTGGCACGCTGTCCCATAGCACCGTTTCCAATACTGAACAAACTTTCGGAAGATTTCACTTGCTCTTTGTCAAATCCTTCTTCTATTATAGACCATGCATCCGGAATAATGTAATCTTGGTTCATTTATTTATGTATTAGTTCTTCTAAAAATTCGATATCTATTTCCTTGAAATTATGAAAATTATAAGCAGCTTCCAAAAGTACTTCGGGTTCGCCTATACCAATGCTCAACATTCCTGCAGCATTGGCAGCTTCAACCCCTGCGAGTGCATCTTCAAATACCACACAACGGTTTGGAGATACGCCTAACTGCGATGCTGCCATTAAAAAAACTTCCGGATCTGGTTTTGCCTTGGTAACGTGATTTCCATCTACTATTACATCAAAATAACGCAATAGATTTACTTTTTCCAAAATAGGACGTGCATTTTTACTTGCAGAACCTAAAGCCATGGGAAAATTATTACGTTTTAGGTAGTTTAGAACTTTGGGAACATCAGGTAGAATTTCGGTATCATCCATTTTGCCAATATAAGCCAAATAATCCTCATTCTTCTCTAGCAACCAGGCCTCGAATTGCTCCTTGGTAGCTGTAATACCTCCCATTTCCAATAAGATTTCCAAACACCTTTTTCTACTTACCCCTTTAAAAAGTTCATTTTGCGCTTCAGTAAAACCTATTCCAAGTTCATCCGCCAATTTTTTCCAAGCTAAATAATGGTATTTTGCCGTGTCCACAATTACACCATCCAAATCAAATATAAATCCTTTTTTGTTCATGTCTTTTTTGTTGTCC
>CAYTDS010000028.1:14118-15599 GCA_964436555.1 uncultured Flavobacteriaceae bacterium
GCAACCGCTCCCATTTTCTCGCCATGCTGATCTACCGAGGTAAGTGTTGGACTAGCATATTTTGACAAAATACCATCCGTAAAGCCAATAAAAGAGACATCCTCCGGAACTTTTAGCCCCTTTCTTTGTGCCGCTCGCATGCTTAGCATTGCAAAAACTTCATTAACACATAGTACAGCGTCTATTTTATCGCTGTCAAAAAAATCTGCTATAACCTCCTCATCTACATCTCTAAAAGACAGCTTCAAAATTAAATTTTCGTTCAACGGAATATTATGATCTTCAAGAGCTTGTTTATATCCGTCTGCCCTGGCTTTGCTGACGCTGAAAAAATCTTCGGTGGTAATCAAGGCAATGTGGGTTTTTCCACTTTTTATTAATTTTTGTACGGCCATATAAGCCGCCTCTTTATCATTAATCACCACTTTATCACAAGTAACCTCGTCTGTAATACGATCAAAAAGTACTAGAGGTATTCCCTGCTCCAGAACTGCGTTAATGTGATTATAATCTTCTCGTAACTGGGTTTCAGCGGATAGTGCCATGATAAAACCGTCAATACTTCCATTAGCAAGCAGCTCCATATTAATTACTTCCTTGTCAAAAGATTCGTCAGAAACACAAACAATTACGTTGTATCCCTTTGTGTTGGCATAGTCTTCTATACCTCGAAAAACGGTAGTAAAAAAATGGTGCACAATGTTAGGTATTAGCACGCCAATATTTTTAGTGCGTCTATTTTTTAAACTTACGGCAATATTGTTAGGCTTATAATTGTAATATTTGGCAAAGGCTTGAATCTTTTCCTTAGTTTCAGTGCTTATTTCCTCGCTATTTTTTAATGCCTTGGAAACCGTAGAAATTGATACCTCCAGCTCGCGGGCTATATCCTTAAGAGTTATTTTTTGTTTCAAATTGTAAACGAGGTTGATTTTAAAGGTGAAATTAAAGTTTTAACAAAGTAAAAACTACTAAATCATAAATTTTTAACTTCTGAAATTTCATAGCTCAGCTGCGAACACCAAAATTACTTCAAGTACTTATCTAAAGCAACTAAAATAAAAAATGCTTTATTTGGCAAAAAATTACTATTTTCGCATTGCACCTAACCACATAATGAAGATTACATAATTTTAACTGCTTAGTATTATGAGTCTCTTATTTGCTGAAAGTTATTAACACGAAACCGTTTTCGTTACTGACGCAAAACAGCTTTAAAAGGATTTAACATTTTTTTTATATAAGTTTAACCCTTGAATTAAAATTAACTCAACTTAAAATTAACAATTTATGAAGATTACGCTACTAAAAAGTTTTTTGCTGTTTGGAGCAATTTTGTGCTTTGGACAGCTAAAAGCGCAGGACGTATCAGGAACTGTCTCCGATGCTACTGGCCCACTGCCCGGAGCCAGTGTGTTGGTAAAAGGAACCACCAATGGTACACAAACAGATTTTGATGGAAACTATACCTTAGGCAATGT
>CAYTDS010000029.1:0-15579 GCA_964436555.1 uncultured Flavobacteriaceae bacterium
GAAATAATACGGAAAACCGGGAAAGGTTTATAACCTGTCGGTCAACATCTGCCTGCGCAAAATCTGTATTATATGTCAAATCCAATACAGAATTCGGACCCATTACCCATTTAACTTCGCCACCGGCTTTAAAATCTGTATTTTCATCTATGACGTTGTCGCCCTCTTTGAGCCGTGTATTGTTAACTAGCAGGTAAGGATTAACTTGAATGTTGACCGAGGGTGGGGGGGGCTCAATACCGGTTAGGACGGCCTCATAGGGCATTCGGTATACATTGAAATTTCTTGGCACTGCCGGAAATGAAACAAACTCATTATTCACTCTAATGTTTCTGGTTAGAATGATACCTATTTCCTTACAATTGTCCGGATAACGAAGGGTTTTCCATGGAATGGCCATCTCAGAATACCAGCCCTCATCCGTGATGTGAGTCCTTACACTCCATAAGGCAGACCACTCTCTGTTGAAAATCTGATCATCCATGGCTAATAATTCTCTCTGGGCAGCATAGGGATTGGTTTGAAAAGAAACTGCATTGCGCTTATCCAAGAAGCCATCAATGACTACCCCAAACATATCATTCTGGAAGTAATCAAAATCACGCTGAAGGTTTTGTGCCAAAATATCTTTTCTGCCATTGTTGGTTTTACAAAATGCCCCGATATAAAGATTTTCCCCATCAAATAAGATTCTTGCTTCCGTGTACATACTCGCCGGTGCACCCTGAATGGGATCTTTTTGAATAAAGTCGGTAACAGGAATCGCATTAGCCCAACTGGCTTCACTTAAAACTCCATCTATTTTAATTGGTTCAGAAGTGCGTATTGCCTGTATTTTAAGTGGAACATCAGGAGGAGGAAAAATATCGGGATTGTCCTGGGAAAACAATTTAGCACAACAACCTATCAATATAAAAAACCAAATTAAAAGATACTTTTTCATAGCAAAATGTTTAAGAAATCTTATTTAAATTTAAATAGCAGTGGGTTAGTTTGTTGGCTCTTTCAAAACACATCGAAACCCAATTGAGGCGGCCCAAAAATCCTCAGCTTCAATAACCCCTCGTTCAGAATTTCTATGCTGATTAGGAGAGTAGCACCAAGCGCCTCCACGTATGATTTTACTTTTGTGCTTCACAATCTTAGTTACCTCCGGGTCTACTCGTTCTTCGGTGGTAAACAAATCTTCAACAAACCAATCAGTACACCATTCCCATACATTGCCACTCATGTCATATAAGCCGTACCCATTTGGTTCAAAACTTCCCACAGGGGCATAGAAAACATAACCATCATTATAACCTTTCCAATATTCCATTTTCGGAAACTTAAGATGCATCGTTTCATCTGGGCCATTCTCATATTTTTCTCCATTCACTTCCGGCAACCAACTATTCCCCCAGAGAAAGAGCTCATTAGCCTTACCACCACGACAGGCATATTCCCATTGTGCCTCGGTAGGTAAATTTCCACCCGCCCAAAAACAATAGGCTTGTGCATCTGTCCAACTTATTTGAGCAACCGGCCAGTTATCTTCGGCGGTCACAGCTGCTTCAATGGGTGTTTTCCAGGTTAAGCCAGAGGTCCATTCCCAATCATCAAGATGATTCTTATACATCCTTCCTTTGTATTCTTTTTCTGATTGTGGCAAATAGCCGGTGCTCTCCACAAATTTTCGGAAGGCTTCTACCGTAACTTCTGTTTCACTTATCCAAAAGCCTTTAGTTAAATGAACACGGTGTTGCGGCTTTTCTTCCTCCCAACAAGAAGTATCACTTGGTACGCAACCCATTAAAAATGAACCGGAAGGGATGTATACATATTGCAAACCATCTACAGGATTTATTTTTGTCTTTTGAATTGATTGAGCGCAGCCGTTAGTTATAACAACTAATACTAGGTTTAAAATCAGTATTTTCATGCCTTTAATTCATTTACTAAATCATAGATAGTCGAGTACGTTCTTACCGTTTCATTTCGTTTCACGGTCCAAAGTGGTAAATGGGCAGTCTTTGTAATTGTGATATGTACCAATGAGGATGAAAACTCCTTAACAACACTTAATCCGATGCGCTCCATGGATCGTTGTGTCCAGTTTACCAAATCAGGCGGACCACTGAGGTAAATCTCTGGTTTTAAGGAGGTATGAATATGAAATGCGCCTTGTTGTTTATCAAACTGGACACCTTCACTGGCAAATGCATTTTCAAAATCCCCGTTCAATACCAAATCTTCCGGAGCACCTTCCGTGAGTTCTCCTTCCTTTGGTAACAGCCAGATTTTGTCAGCACCGCGCAAGGCCAAGTCTAAATCATGCGTGGAGAGCAATACCGCTCTATTCGTTTCGTGTGCCATCTTTCGAAGTATTCGCATAAATTCAACACGTCTTGGTAAATCCAGGAAAGCCGTTATTTCATCAAGTATCATTATTTTTGGCTCTTGTGCCAAAGCCCTTGCCATCATAATTTTTTGACGCTCACCATCGCTTAGTTCGGAAAACATTCGATAGACCAGTTCTTCTGCGCCAACCATGTTAATAGCCCACATGATTGTATCATGATCTTTGTTTGATAGCGTGCCTGACCAATTGGTGTAGGGATAGCGTCCAAGACTCACCACTTCATATGCTGTAAGCAAACCGCCTTCAACTTTGTCTGTTAGGACCACACTTATATTCTTTGCCAACCTGCGTGACGGAAGTTGATGCAGGTTCTCTCCCTCAAGAAAAACTTTTCCAGATAAAGGAGCTTGCATTCCGGAAATGGTACGCATAAGGGTTGACTTGCCCGCACCGTTTGGACCTAGCAAGCACACTAACTCGCCTTTTAGTAAAGATAGATTAATGTTGGAAGCTATTATGTTCCTTTCTTGGGCTGAGGTGTTGTAACCAATAGCCAATGACTCTATGGTAATAATTTTTTCCATGCTCATAACGACCTAATTCTTTTGTTTCTTAAAATAACCCACATCACCACAGGCGCACCAATAACCGCAGCTATGGCATTGAGATGCAGGAAATGTCTGTCCCAAGGTAAGTGTACCATTAAGTCAGCTGCCATCGCGATAATACTTCCAACCAAAATGACACCGGGCATAAGCACCCTGTTATCTCCGGAACTGAAAACTCCACGCGTCATGTGTGGAATAATCAATCCAAGGAAAAGAATTGGACCACAATAAGCGGTAACAGGAGCTGTAAGGAGAACTGTACAGGAAAGAATCAATATACGGGAGCGTTTAACGTTCATTCCCAAAGTGGCCGCATACTTTTCTCCTAAATGAAAAGCATTTAATTGTTTTACCAATGAAATGCTTATGATCAGACCTATTAACACGAATATTGCAAGATATGGCAGTTGTTCCCAGTATACTCCTGCAAAACTAGCATCATTCCAGCCAGCAAAAACTTTACCTTGAGATTGGTTGGTAAAATGAAGAACGACACTTATGAGTCCTTGTGCCAAGAAGCCAAGCATTAAACCAAATATTAAAAGTGTAATAGTATTCACATATCGGCTGATTGATACCATCATAAGTAGTACAAAAATGCATCCAAGGACGGCTCCGGCTACAATACTTAAATGACTGAAAAAAGCAAATTTTTGCATAAAGGAAGATCCTACCACTGATGCTGTGGTAACAACCATTGCCACTCCAAGTTGTGAACCGGCCATTAATCCCAATGTCCAGGGTTCTGCCAAAGGATTTCTGAACAAAGTCTGTAAGTGCAATCCGGCCGCTCCTAACGCTGCCCCTCCCAGCGTAGCAGCCAAGGTACGTGGAAGGCGAAGCTCTATAATTATTTTAGCAGTGATATCATCAGTTGCAACGCCTAATAAGGAATTCACTACTTCGCCTACCGGAATGGGTACAGCACCAATTCCCAATTCCAATAAAAATAATAGTAGAACACCAGATGTTAAAAAAATAAAAGTTAACAACCTGCGCGCATCGAACCCCGTTGGATTTTTGAGTAGTTTAATTTTAGGTCTTGTTTCTTGTAAAGTCTGTTCCATAGTGTTATTTATTTTGGGCTGCAATTTTTTGATTCATTATCTTAATCCATTCCTGATTCAGCGAACCGAAATCTAAAGTGAAGTGATCACCAGGAACCAATTGGATACTCATTTTCCAATTATTTTGTCTCGCAACTTTTCCTAGGTCACCCACCGCTCGATCGAGCATAAAATTATCTTCTGTTCCGCAGGTAATCCAGATTTTATTTTCCAAAACTTCTTTCAAACGTTCGTAATTTTCTTCCAGAAATAGCACAACATCGTAGCGTTTCCAATAGTTCGCAACTTTTTTATCTATTTGTCCCGTCGCTCTATCCCAAAGCGGGGCGATTTCACCATTTATTTTTCGAGGGCTAAATACGGACTCAAATGACACCAGTTGTTCGCCACGCACTACCTCTTCATACTCACTTTCTAACTTATTGAATAAAATAGGCGACCAGCCCCCGATTAATGCGTAAGGGGTAAGATTATCTAAACTATCTTTAAAAAAATTAGATGCTTTATAAATATCTACGCCTTGAAAATGTTTAAAAGAAACATAATCAGGGGAACTTGACCAACATGCATCAAAAGTCTCCGGGTATTGCAGTTGCAACCATAGTGCAGACCAGCCGCCACTGCTATGGCCTGTAACAAATCGCTGACCGCTACAATTTTTAAAGATGCGTTCCACCTCCGGAATTAATTCTTTTATGAGGGCATCACCCCATGGACCATTGTTTTCGCTGTTGGCAAAGGCGTGGTGTCCGTTGCGACAATTTCCATCTAACAACAAAGTGATATAGGGGTAATCGCGAATGGGCCAATCTTTACCTGAGAAATCCAACACATCGCCTCCAAATCCCTGTATATCTACAATAAGTGGAAGTTTTGCAGTGGGATTAATTAAGGTGGTATCGGGCAAAGCCACAACTCCGAAGATGCTGGTTTCTTCACCATAAAAATCACTAAGTAGATTAGATCGCATTCGAACTTCCCGATAGTGTGTTGTACTTTTAAAAGGAGTTCGTGGTAAGATGCTGTCTGCACTTAGTACGTAGATTTTGTTTAGATCGCTCGTAAACTTTACCTCTATAGATTTGCTTACAAGATTACCAGAGCTTGTACCCATCGCGCGATCGGTTGGTGTTTCTGCCCGATCGAAAACCACTTGAGCATAATAATTGCTTCTTTCCATCTCAGAAAGTTTTACCGGATACCCAATCGTATTGGTATCGTTGAGAATGTACTTCGCACCGGGTTTTAAATTCTTAACCGATGCACGAACCACTGCGGGTAATAGTGACCACTGTTCGCGAAGGCGCGGATTTTCTTCGGTCTTTGAAAGATAGATAACCACATCTCCTGTAAAAGGCTTATTGAACGCTTTGCTATGAAAAGAGACTTCAAATTCCTGGGCGCTAAGTGTAAGGGTATAAATACTCATTACAATTATAAGTAGTTTAGACGCATGGTTGGTCAAGGGAAATGCCATCGGATAATTCATTTATATTAATTCATACTTTTTAAAACCGGAAATTTTGTTTTCTTATCAAAAACTCCCATAAAAAACAATTCAGGATCGGGAAGTAAATCAGGGTGTACGAGTTTAACTAAATCAGATAGTATATAATCGGGGCGAACAAGTGCGGTAGCATACCAATCGGATGCATTAACTTCGGGTTTGCTGCGTTTCATATTGTGATAGAGATTTCCCGTTCTCCAAGCTTTAAAGGAGTTCATCATGTATTCAGGCGGCAGCTTAGATGAATGGATGTCGCCTATAAACCAATGATCAATATCTTTTGCTTTTTCAATAAGCTCTTCGGTATATATGGATTGTGAGCCTACAGGATTGGCCAAAATTGTATTCTCTAATGGGTTTGTTAATCCCGCATCGCGCATTAGGTTTACCTCAAATGTATTTAGCCGAACTAACCAACTATTCTTGTCTTTATAATGTGCCCAAAATGCGGTTTCTTGTATCGGAATAGTGCTAACAAGTGTTTTGAGCATTGTAACTCTTTCTTTAATTTCCTTAAAAACTTTATTAGCCTTTTTCTCTTCATTAAAGAATAAGGAATAAAATTTAATCCATTCTGCCTTAGCTAGATAGTGATCTTCAGCCCAGTCAAATACCGGTGCGGTAGAGACTCCCAATTCCCTACATTTATTAAGGGCGGTGGAGTGTGTGAGATCGGCGTAGGTCATCAGAAATAGATCTGCTTTGCGATTTAACAATACTTCTAGGTTAGGGGGACTATGCCAACTGTAGCCCACTTGCCCAAGGCTACCATCCAATGCTTTGTACCGTATACTGTCGGCGTATGAAACAGCACCACCTACTGCAACGAGTTTATCCACCAGGCCAAGTTCACGCAGGAAACTCTCGGAATGCTGAACATTGACGGCTACTTTTTCAACCGGAATAAAAATGACATGGGCTCCTACCAGATCTTTGGATAAATCAGGTACTTCTGTATCTTTTTGAACCAACACTAATTTGTCATATTTGATCTCTCTACCCTTATCCGAAGTGAATTCACCTGACAGGCTTATGACCTTATAATTTTCATGATAAGAGACACTGAAGTGTTTAGCTAATTCTATTTCTACCTTGTCCAGAAAAGTCGCAGCTTGTGAATCTGGCGTAACCGAACTTTCATGTTTGATCTCTTTTCGAGTTTCACAGGATATTGTTATAATGACTAATATGGCAAGGTGCCTAAGTTTTTTCATCGCTTACTTAATTTTACTTTTTCAAAAAAGAAAAGTTTATGATTGGGCAATAGCTCTGGGTAGAAAATGGAAACTAAGTCTTCCAGTACAAGGTCAGGCCTTACTTCGGCTGTTTCATACCAATCATATGCGTTATGCTCATAACGCGTGCGTTTTTGGTAATGATTTATATTTCCCAAACGATAGGCTTTAAATAAGTTTAGGTAAGTCAAAGGTGGCCATTGATCATCTGTGGTATCATTAATGATCCAAAAGTCAGCGTCTTTAGCCTGAGCAATCAAATATTCATTGGTTATTCCCACGGCATGTGTAGGCCCATCATCCTGTAGCACATTAACGGCCCCGGCATCTGCCAGATAGGAGGCTATAAATCCATTGCGATGCGCACTCCAATCAGATTCAGCCGAGGGGTAGTAAAGCCAACATGCCTTAACTTTGTTTTTAATTGGTTTTACAAGTGCTGTAAGTTCTAGACACTTTTCTTCTACAGGCTTAAAAAATGAGTTGGCTTTTGCTTCTTCATTAAAAAATAAAGAGGTAAACTTTATCCACTCGGCTTTACCCATATATGTTTCTTCTGCCCACGCAAAAGTGGGTATGGCGTTTATTCCTAATTCTCGAAATTTATTTACAGCTGTAAGGCGATCATTGTCAAATGAATAGAGCAAAGCTACATCCGGATTTAGGTTTAGCATTACTTCTGGTGCAGGAGCATGGGTAATGCTGTATCCTATTGAAATAAATTCATTATTTTCCCATCGCTTACGAAGGATGGAATCATAAATATCACCGCCCCCCATGGCAATCAGATCGTCGGTTAAGCCAAGTGATTGCAATCGCATCACTTCTCCATCGTCATTGGCAGCAATAGTCTTTGCTGGGATTTCAATATGCCATGCGTTTTTAAATTCTGAGGAAGTAGGTGCTTGAGTGCCTCGTTGAGTAAGTACCAGCTTTTGTTTAAAAGCAATTTTTCGTTGTTCGCTTTCAAAATGGATATTAACTATTTTATAGTTACCATGATAGGTTACTGAAAAATTCTTGGCATAATTGGTTTCTACCTTGTCCTGAAAAAAGTCTCTACTTTCAGAAACCATTTCTTCTTTATTTTTCTTATTATCGGATTTTTCTTTACAACCCTGAAAAGTCCAAAAGGCGATTGCGATAAATACTGATATATAGCTTCTCATTGTTTCTCCTTTACAACATTATCAAAAAAAACTGTGTCATGGCTTTGCATTACCTCAGGATGAAAAAGTTTAACCAGATCTGCTAGTGCAATGTCCGGACGCACAGGCCAGAGGTTAAACCAATCGTAAGCGTCATATTCGGCCTTACTTCTTTTATGATGATGGTAAAGTTTCCCAGCTTGCCATGCCTTAAAGCCATTGAGATAATTTTCATTAGTTAAGGCGGTGCGTACCCCATTGCCAATAATCCAATGGTCGGCCTGTTGACCAAGTACTAAAAGTTGTTCGTTGGTAAAGGCTTCTCCTACCGGGCTAAAGGGTTTTGTGAAATCTTCCGTTATATTCAACACTCCGGCATCTTTTAATAAGCTCGCTTGTGCATTGTTGCTTTGTGCCAGCCAGAAGCCTTTATCTACAAAATGCGCCCATAGCACCGTTGGCTTTTGTTTATCGACCACTAAATTTTTTAAACGCTTTGTATTTCCTTCGATTTGGTCAAATACTTGATTTGCTTTTTTCTCTTCGTTGAAAAAGAGGGCACAATATTTTATCCATTCAGCAGTGGCAAGATAATCGCGTTCGGCCCAATCAAAAACTGGTGCTGTTTGAATGCCGAATTTTCTAATCTTGTTTAAGGAAGCATTAAAACCCACTCGGGAAATAACCATAAGAAAAATCTCCGGCTTTCGGTCAAGAAGTATTTCCATGTCCGGTGGAGCGGCCCAACTATAACCTACTTGACCAAGAGTTTTATTTTCTACAAGTTGCCGAAGACTATCATTAAATGTTTTTGTGCCACCCAATATAACTTGCTTATTGGTTAGCCCAATCATTTCAATCCATAGCTCTATGTTAGAGGCATTAGATGCAATGCGCTCAGTTGCCGGTATTGTAATAACAGTGGCGTTTTGAAGTTCGCCCGTAAGTTCTGGAACAGGCCAACCGCGCTGCACCAAAACCATAACATCTTTTACATCTTCTGTTTCTCCCCCAGGTGTACCCCAATCACCTAGGGTTGCGCTGGTGCGTACTACTTTGTAATGACCGTGGTAAGTCACAGAAAAGTTCTTTGCGTGTTTTATTTTAATCTTATCTATGAATAGATCTTTCGTATTTGCATGGTTTTTTAAAGACACCCTATTTGGTTGCTTGTTATTCTGGCATGCGATAAAAAAAATGACGAAAAACACTATTAGGTATTTCATAATTAAAGAGCTGTTTCTGGAATTGGAAATTTAAAATCCTTGCTTAGAAAGTCCATATAAATGGTTTCAGTTTCAGTCAATAGTTCGGGATGACACAGTATAATTAGGTCTCTCAAGACCAAATCCGGTCTTACTATTGCTGAGTTGTACCAATCATAAGCATTGTCCTCATATTTAATGCGCTTCATATTATGGTAAATTTTGTTGTCCCTCCAGGCTTTAAATACAGACATGATTTTTTCCGAAGGCATTGTATAGGAATGGGCATCCCCAGTAATCCAATGATCTACATCTTTACCTTGCGTCATTAATTGTTCTGTGCTTATAGGGTCTCCCATTTCCCTTGCAGGACCAATAGGATCATCAAAAATATTGATAAGTCCGGCATCCTTTAGGAATTGCGCTTCTATACTGTTTTTATGTACCAACCAACGTTCATTTCCCGTATAATAACCCCAAATAGCCGTAGGCTTTTCTTTTAAGATTGCTACTTTTTCTTTTAAATGAGCAACATTTTTTTCTACAGTTTGGAATAATTCATTCGCTTTTTGTTCTTCATTAAAAAACAAGGCATAATATTTTATCCATTCCGCTTTAGCCAAATAGTGGTTTTCTGCCCAACTGAAATCTGTTGCAACCGGTATACCCATCCCCCTGCATTTCTCGAGAGCGGTGGCATATTTTAGATTTGAAAGCAACATGAAAAAAACATCCGGCTTGCGTTGGAGCAATACTTCAAGGTTCGGGGGGCTATGCCAGCTATAACCCACCTGACCCAGATCACCACGTTTTGCTTTTTCCCTTATAGAATCGTTATAAGAAATAAGCCCCCCGACAGCAACTAAGGTTTCCGTCAATCCCAATTCGTGTAAAAAACTTTCAGTACTTTCTAGATTTACAGCCACCTTGGTTACGGGAATCGTGATTATGATAGCATTCTTTAAATCCCCTTTTAATTCGGGAGCTTTAGCTCCTTCTTGAACCAAAAGCATTAGGTCTTCAAATTCTTCAGTTTCCTCCCCTTTCCCATTTTTGAGTCCCGTCTTTGTTTTAACTATTTTATAACCATCATGATAGCTAACAGAAAAATTTTTGGCGTACTTGATTACTGTATTTTCGATTGAAATGGATAATTCTGAATCAGCTATTATCTTTACTTCACTTTTATTTGTACTGTAGTTGCAGCCAGAAAATGCTTGCAGAACGAATATTAGACCTAGTGTGTGGTATTTTTTTGCCATCTTATAAATTGTATTGAATGGATAAACCTCCGAAGAAGTTTCTTGGCATTGCAGGGTTATAATAATTTCCAGCGGTAGCGTTTAAACGATGTATGGTTGTGTACTCTGAATTTAACCCATTATTTACACCCAAATATATGTTGGTCATGAAATTACGGAACAAGGATTTTTGGTAACCTAATTTACTAGTCAGAACTTGATAGGGATTGTCGGTAACAGAATTTTCATTATTGAGGTACATTTTTCCATATATCTCAAGCGTGTTGTACCAATAAAAGCCATAATTTGTTGTCAAATCGAGTCCTAACAAACTATTGTGCTTAAAGTTACCTGGCACAAAATTCCCTGAAAAATTTACAAGTTCATCTGCAACCAATGTTTGGTATTCATCAAAACTGAAATTATTGTAAGTATAATTTCCAAAAATTCTTAAATGCTTTATTGCTACTAAAGCGTTTTGAAATATTAAATAATTTAAAGTAGCTTCAATACCTTCCCTTTTTATTGATCCAGAATTTTCACGAATAATTAAATCAATATCCCCTGGCCTGGGTACCAATCTAGTGACAATTTCATTTTTGCTATTGAGGTTGTAATAGGTAATGTCGTAAGATATTTTTTTAGACAACAGACTTCCGCGAGTACCAACCTCAAAATTAACACCTGTGGGCGCTTTAATATCCCTGTTTACGGTACCATCTTGGTTTAAAAAATCTTCATTTCTTGGAGGGGTAAAACCACTGCTCAGACTTCCATATACGGCAATTTTTTCATTGAATAGTTTGACTATGGAGAGTCTGGATGAAACATTGCTAACATTGCTACCGTAGTTTACCCTAGGATCTAGCAGTAATTCATCTACTTTAAATAAGAAGTGATTGAAGCTAAGCCCGGCTGAAAGAAAAATATTTTCAGGTAGGTCTATCTCAAATTGACCAAATCCCAAAAACTGTTGAGTTGTCACTTCATCGGTACTAATAACAGGGGAAGAGAAACCATTATCGAAGACCCATCTTTGAAGTATAGAACTATTCAGTTCCGTACCAAAACTAAATCGGTACGGAAATTTAAGTAAATCCTTTTCATAGTTAAAAACCGATCTTCCGGCTATTCCTCTCGAAGCATTTTTATCAGCAGCTACGAAAAAAGCGGAACCTATTAAAAAATCAGAATCCCTAGACTCTACTTTAAAGGTGGTTGTATTGCTAAACTTATCATTAAAACTATATTGATTGGCGGCACCCAAGATCAAAGATTTCACTTTAAGTCCAGGATCTAATGAAGCTAAAAAACTCGGTTGTCTTGGGTCTTCATCTACCTGCTCTGCCGTAAGCTCCCCTGGAATACCATAAAATCTATCGGCATAAATACCTATAAGTGATAATTTATTTTTTTCACTAGTTCTAAATTCACCCATAAAATTTAATAGATTATTTTCGGATCCTGAAGCCTCTCGGTAATTATTACTCTGCAATCTAGTATACTGTAAATTTATGTTCGAATTTTCCGTAGAGTTTTGTATTCTTGTTGTGTAACGTTGGGTTCCATATTCGCCCACCAATGCGTCTACTGATACGGAACTGGTTAAATAAGCAGGTCTTTCGTGCTCAAAAAGCAATACGCCCCCTAACCCAGCACCGTATAAACTTCCTGCGGGTCCTTTAATGACCTGTATATTACCAACAGTATTTATATCAATGTCTCCTAAAGGATTATTACCACTGGCACTGGTCAATGGTATTTGATTCCAATACATTTTATAGCCATCATTATGTCCTGTAACACCCAAGGAACCTCCACGTATTTTTACAGTATATCTGCCTATAGACGTGGAAGTTACGTTTATTCCAGCTAGGGAATTAAGACTCTGAAGAGGAGTGGTTTGGTCGAAGCGTACTATATCATTCTTACTTAGTACACCAACTGATCCTCCAGTTTCAATCAATTTTCTTGTTGTGCTGTATGCTGTCACTTGAACCTCCTCAAGGCTTTGATAATTAGGGGTTAAATAGATTGTTCCTTGCACCTTGCTTGCCTCAATATTAATTGTATTATAGCCTAAATGGGAGATGATTATTCTACTCTCTAGGAAAGGGATTATTAACTCAAATATGCCATTTTCATTGGTGGTGGTTCCTTTATCAGAATTTTCAACAATAATGTTTACCCCATTTATAGTAGTATTAGTAAGTTCATCTTTTATTATTGCAGATATTGAAATGTCTTGTCCATAAAAATTTATACTCCAGAGCACAACGGTAATTAGTCCTAAAAAATGTTTCATGATTTATTGTTTTATTAAATGATTCCCTGAACCGGGTTTTATTATTAATGTTAAATTCTTAATTAACTTGAGGTTACTATAGCTCCTTCTGTATTCTTAACCCTATATAAAACCAAGGCTAAACCAATTAAAAGCAGAGCACCCAGTAATAAAATTATTATATTTTGGAGAATAGGATTATCAATTCCTTCTTCATACTTAAACTGCGGCAGTTCCGATACCGCTTCCGAGGTAAAGGTTTCATTTTTATAGAGCAAGGGGAGAAAGTAATCGCGCCATTCTGCTGCAAAATCAACCACTTGCTTACGGTAATCCTCGTAGTTGAGTGTAGATGTCCCTGCAATACCACTTAAGCTTTCCTGCATAATAATAGCAGGAGAAACCATTCTGAGTTTTAAGATGCCTTGCTGTTGATTCTTGATCTGGTCTTCATAGGTTTTTAACAAGGGTGTCAACTCGTCTTTTAACACTTTTTGAGAAGCTACATAGCTGTGCCAAAAATTATATTTTGTAGTGTCTTGCTGGGCATATTCCGGGTGATCCCTTAAATAAGAAGCGAGAATGGCGTCTTGCTTTTTGGCGGATGCAGCTTTCAAAGACCGGACTTCATTAACCATTTTCGTCCTTGATGGCATAGGATATAGTGCACTTACCATTTGATTTACTGCAGCAGGGGCCACCAATACAAAGAGTACCCAAAACCCCATAAGGCTTACCGCATTCTTGGAAGAAGAGCCTACCCATAAGTTCACTAAAAAAGCCAAGGCAAACCAAAAAAGAATATAACTTAAGGTAAGACCGGTAAATGCCATAAATTGAGAAAAGTTATCTAAAAATGACACTTGGTTGACGACTAAAGTAAACACCATGGCAATAATGGTAATCACAGAAATCCAAAAAAAACGCAACAATACTTTTTGCAAAACCCATTGAAAAAGGGATATGGGTTCGGAGGCGAGGAGTTTTAAGGAACCATGTTCTTTTTCATAGGATAAAATGTTATAGCTAAAGGCTATAATAATTAAAGGAAGCAGATATATGATGACAAATGCCAAATCAAAGCTGCCAAACAACAATTGCACAGGACTGGAGAGCTCGCTAAAATTAAGTGTAAAATCTTCGCCTGTTACTGTTGGCTTAATATAATGGGTGTACAGATCACTTTGTCCCACGGCGGTAAAAGTGAAAGCGCTGGGCTGCATTGCGGCTACTCTGGGGTAGCCATTTCCGGCTGCCGTAGGTTGGTCCGGTGTTCTCCAATAGGGCACGCTTGTGACAGTTAACCCCTTTTCTATGGAGTCCAAAAGCGAAATCATTACGGCATCCCCATTTTTCATTTCAAGTAATGCGGCTTCTATGTCTGCCTGTCGCTTTGTAACCTTTTGCTTCCCGTTGTATCCGGCAAAAAGGAAAAGTACAAGTAAGATGACTATCAAAATTTGAATCCACTTGCTTCTTAGCAAAAGTTTCAGTTCGTATTTAAAGTTGTAGGACAGCATAGTTATATTTTTTTGGTTGTAACAAATAATATAGAAAAGGTAATTACAAACCAGACCCCGAGAAGGGCAAGGTTACCTTCATTTCTTTGTAAATTTTCTAAAAGGCTTGGAGGTTCATATTTAAATACTGGAATTTTCTCCCATAACTCGGGTTGCGCAAGATAGTCCCAGTCGCCAGTTTTGGAATTTTCTACCATATCGCCATTTAATGCAGCCTGCATGGCTACCCTATGTTTTTCTGCGGCATCTGCAAAACTCCAATGAGTTTCATAATCGGTATTGGCCAATGACATACTTAAAAAACGGGTGGGTAGAAAGGGAGATATGGCTGCTAAAGTTTTATAGGTTTTAGTTTGATTATAGAACTGCTCCTTTAAAATGTTATAGTGTTTAAAATATACCTCAGCCTCATGCTCTTCTCCCTTTTGCATGATGTAACCATCAAAATTAAAAGGCAATTTTTCTACACTATCCACACCGTGCTCTTTAAGCAGGTTCTCCTCTATTTGCTTCGCTTCTTTGCTAAAAGGGTTATGACCGTCAAGACCCGCTTCCTTATCTTGAAGTACATTGGCGGCAAATTGTTGTCGGGTAGGGTAGGGATATTTTTTGTCGGCAAAATTACTGGCTGTTTTTGGAGCAACGAAACAGGCTATTATCCACATAGTAAGACATATCACCAGCGATATTCCGGAATTTTTCGCTTTATAGGATACAAAGAGCACCAAGTTGGTGAATACCATGTAATAAAGAAGATACACCAAGAATAATGCAACTAAGGAAGAAAGGCTAAAATTCCCGAAATCGGATAAATTACTGAGCGCAATGGCTGCCAAAAGAAATAACAGCACCGTTATAGTAGCTATCGGGAGTAACGTTGCCAACCACTTGCCAAAACTGAGTTTCCAGCCTGATATGCCTTGACTTTTTAGCAAGGAAAATGTGCCATTCTCTTTTTCTTTGGTAAATGAGTTATAGCCAATTAAAATGATTAAAAGTGGAACAATAAATAGCAGGATAAAATCCGGGGTTAAATCCCCAAATCGAGATAACCCCGTTTGATCTGAGGCAGCACTAAATTGCGCTTCATTGCGCTTGTGAGCTTCCAGAAATATAGATACACCGGTGTATTTGTCCACACCTTGATCTATGAGAGACAAAGGGTATTTGGGTTTAAAGGCATAGGTGCCGTAATGCGCAGCTGAGTGTGGGTTTTTCTCACCCTGATTCAACCAAATGTTACGCTCGTGGTTCTCTGCTTCGGCATATTGCTGTTGGGTATTTTGATATTGCTTAACCCCTATAAAAACGGCTAATGCCAGTAGTACCAATATGATTCCTACAGCAATTTTGAAACGACCGTCGCGCAGAATTTCCTTAATTTCCTTTGAGATTATTTTCCGTATCATACCAGTTCAATTTT
>CAYTDS010000030.1:0-2173 GCA_964436555.1 uncultured Flavobacteriaceae bacterium
AAGAAATGGCAAATCACAAATCGGCATTAAAGAGAATAAGAAGGAATGAAGAAGTACGTCTGCGCAACAGATATCAGCATAAAACAACACGTAATGCTATCAAAAGATTGCGAATAGAAGAGGATAAGAAGACGGCGGAAACTCTTTTACCTACCGTGGTGAGTATGATAGATAGATTGGCAAAGCGTAATATTATTCATACGAACAAAGCTGCGAATCTTAAAAGTAAGTTAACAAGACAGGTATCGGGATTGTAAAAATAAGCAACCGTTACGGAATTTTTTAATGCCTTTCTTAGAGAGGCATTTTTTATATTTTAATTTTTTACTTCAAATCTATATTTATTTGGGAAGCCCTCTGCGCATTTTTATAAAACCTATAATAAATAAGCAATATGTAATTAGAATCAACATTAGGTGAGTTCCTCTAATCAAAGGAAGATCATTCAAATTATTAATTGCATTATGGTATCTTATTATTTTAATAGGGGTATAGCCCAAATTGAAAATTAATAAGCCAACACTAATCCAAAATAGCAGGTCGGTTTTTATGGATTTATATTTTGAACTTATTTTGTACTCTTCAATGTATAAGATAATGGCAACTATCAGAACAACAGAGCCGATAATGTATGCATAGAGTTGAGATGTAGTCAAAAAGTTTTGAAAAAAAGGATTCAGCAAGCTCATAATAGTAAAGCTAATTCCCCCGAAATAAATAATTTTTTTGTACCTGGCGGTTGTGATAGAATTCCAGAACACATAATAAAAGTATACAAAAAAGATAAAATTATAAATATTGTAAATGAGCCAATTGTTATTGTGGTATAGTTCACTGAGAATAACGCTGTAATCGTCATACTTAGCAATTAATCTACCTAGAAGTTCATTTAAAAATGTGTACAAGAGTAAAACAGGGAAGTACTTTAATGGGGTATCAAAATACTTCGGATATTGCCATAAGGCAAATAAAAGTGTTATGCCATACACAGGCATAAAGGAGTTTTCTAGGAAATTACTCAAAAACCCAAAATGCATTGATTTATCTTTAAGTGTTTAAGGACTATTTAATTATTAGGAGGTGGGGCAGAACTACCCTCATTAAGAATTAAACTTTTCTTACCTTGAAAGTAATTAAGATTTGTGCCGGTTACATTTAAACTAGCAGATAGTGGCACAAATCCTGCATAGGATTTTTTGTTTTCTTCAGCGTTATCATTAATCTCCAAAGCAGCGTATTCCTTTAGCTGTCCGGAAATTAAAATGGCATTTCTAACTCCTTCTTGATCGCTGTCAGTAGTGTAAAATCCAAATTCCTCCCCGTCTTTTTGAAGTGTTGGAAGGATAAAGAACGAGTTCTGTCGCGGATGAATTACTTTCCTGCCATCTTGAAAAGTAGGTTCATCCGGATAATTTGAAAAATAGAAACGCAAAGTAGAGATTTCAACTCCCGCCAAGGTAGCTTCCTGTTCTACATAAGCCAGATAGTGCTTAATAGTTTTATAGTCATAATACGTGTAACGGGCAACATCAAATTCAGACCGACCCATATTTATGGAATCTTCGTATTTTTGAATTAATGGGACTCTACGTTCCGTATAGGTATCGTACATCTTTTTTGCCTGTTCTAAACTTACTATCTGCTTGGGAGGCCTTACCTCTTTCCCAGAAGAGGAATCGGAGTCACTTTTTTTAATGTCCTCGTTGCAACTAATAGAAAGGGATAAAATGAAAATAGCGCTCAGGCAGCTACTGAATTTTCTTTTTATTTTTGTCATGGCATCGGCATTTAGGTTATAAATTAAGTTCACTATAAAAATTGCCAGATGGGGAGATTAGCAATTTCGATATATTAAATATATTGTAAAATACTGATATTTAAACGTATAAAAATAGTTATTTTTTTCTATAAAAAGGAAAACATCCGGCAATAGATACCCAAGGGCGGTCAAAATAGCATTCCTTGAAGCGATGCAGGTATAAATAAGGTGCAATTTAACTTCATAGACTACATGATCATGGAAAGGGTGCAAGAGGTCCCATTGGAAAATGAAAAAGCCCCAAAGGTTTTGTCAATGAGGCTCTTAAAATGTTTCATAAGTAAATGAAAGAATGCTACTGGTTCATGGTCATTAAAAATTCTTCATTATTCTTGGTTTGTTTTATGCGTTGTT
>CAYTDS010000030.1:2273-4046 GCA_964436555.1 uncultured Flavobacteriaceae bacterium
TGGTTCATGGTCATTAAAAATTCTTCATTATTCTTGGTTTGTTTTATGCGTTGTTCAATAAATTCCATGGCCTCCACAGGGTTCATGTCGGCCAAATATTTACGAAGTATCCACATGCGTTGTAAGGTGCTTTCATCTAGGAGTAAATCATCCCTACGAGTGCTGGAGGAAGTTAGGTCAATAGCTGGGAATATTCTACGATTAGATATTTTTCGATCTAATTGTAACTCCATGTTACCAGTTCCTTTAAACTCTTCAAAAATAACCTCGTCCATTTTAGAGCCGGTTTCTGTGAGAGCCGTTGCAATAATGGATAATGACCCACCATTTTCAATATTTCGAGCTGCACCAAAGAAACGTTTAGGCTTGTGTAGCGCATTTGCATCCACACCACCACTTAATACTTTACCTGAAGCAGGTTGTACGGTATTATAAGCTCGCGCCAAACGGGTAATGGAATCTAAGAGTATAACTACATCATGTCCGCATTCTACCAAACGCTTGGCCTTTTCCAGAACAATATTGGCGATGCGCACATGTTCAGAGGCTTCTTTATCAAAAGTAGAAGCAACAACTTCTCCTCGCACGTTTCGTTGCATGTCCGTAACCTCTTCAGGTCGCTCATCAATCAACAATATTATCTGATATACTTCCGGGTGGTTTGCAGCAATACCATTTGCAATATCTTTTAAAAGCATGGTCTTACCTGTCTTTGGTTGGGCTACAATCATGCCTCTTTGCCCTTTTCCTATTGGTGAGAACAAATCTATTATCCTCGTAGAAATAGTGCTCTGACGTTCTGCCAGCCTAAATTTTTCTTGAGGAAACAATGGTGTTAAATGCTCAAATGAAACTCTGTCTCTTACTATTTGGGGATCAAGACCATTGATTTTTATTACCTTAATTAACGGAAAATACTTTTCACCTTCTTTGGGTGGTCTAACATTTCCCAGTACTGTATCGCCGGTTTTTAAACCAAATAATCGTATTTGCGATTGCGATACATAAATATCATCCGGAGAAGAAAGGTAGTTGTAATCTGAAGACCGTAAAAAACCGTAACCATCTTGCATTATATCTAAAACACCTTCACTTTCAATAATACTGTCAAATTCAAACTCGGGTTCTTTGTATTTGTTTTTTAGATCCTTGTCAAAATTGTTGTTGTTCTTATCCACATTCACCTTTTGATGGTGTAAGGGTTTTTTCTGATTTGGATTTTTATGCTGCGCAGGATTCTTTATAAAATCTTTTTGAACTCTTGGGATATTGTTTGTCTCAACTTTAGGCTGCTCCTCTATTCCTTTAATTTCAATAATGGGTTTATTTTCTGAGGCAGTTTCGATAATAGCAGGTCTTTCATTACCAGAATCAACGGGTTTGCTACGTTCTATTTGTCTTTGCTCACCACTCCTTTCCGGAGCAATTCGCGACCTTTTGGCTTTTTCCTTGATCTTTTCTTGAACAGGTGCGATTTTGCTTTCCAGTGCTTTTGGAGTAGCGGCCTGAAAATCTAGAATTTGATAGACCAAGTCCATTTTTTTTGCGGTCTTGTACTTTGGCACATTTAGTTTTTCAGCAATGTCCTGAAGCTCAGGAAGCTTTTTTAATTTTAAATCTGAAATCTCAAACATTAAGTTTTGTATAAATTATACTTGTCTCGTAAATTAGAAGTGTATTCTTACTTGAGTGTTACTCGGGAAAGATTCCCCATTTGGTAAGTGTTATAACTAATAACGCAACAATATTACAAATTATTTTCAATATTTAAAC
>CAYTDS010000030.1:4146-6213 GCA_964436555.1 uncultured Flavobacteriaceae bacterium
CAGTTTGTGGTTAACAGATTAAACCTCATAGTAAACCTTTTTTTACTAGGATTTTTCGTTTACCGATCGCTAAACATATCCGGAGAAATAACCATTTCTGAGAAGGGTATTGGGATGTTGATTCCTGTATTTTCTATCGTTTTTTTAGTTCTGGCCAACAGAGCTATAAAGAAGGATGAGGATCTCGTAAAATCTGTTGATCGTTTACGTTAAACCTAATATCTTAGTAGTATTTAGTGCGTAAAATCCGGGGTTGTTCCCGGATTTTTTATTTTAAGGATTAGGTGTTTATAAACTTTGAATTTCGATTTTAGGTATCTTCGGAATCTGTTTCTCCACCTTCAGCAATTTCATTTTCCCGGCTTAAGGAATTTTCAAGGATGTTCAGTTTTTTTAACTTAGCCTTCCATGTGGCAAGAGCATCTTTATGTCCCTCAATGTTTTTAATAACCTCTTTTACAATTGGGTTGTCAGCGGAGGCATTGGAGAAAAATTGAAGATTATTCTCTAACTGTCGAATTTCAGTTTTGCTTTCATCAATCTTTCTTCTAATAAAAGTGCGCTCATTTGCTATAGAAGTTGCACTCTCTTCCTCTGCTAGTTGCTGTATCTTGTTTCCATATTTTAGTAATTCTGATTCTTGTAGGGAAACATTTAGCTTTTTAAACAAGGCATCCAAAATTCTATCAAATTTCGCATTGATATTTTTTTGATTGAACGGTACCCTACCAAAGGACTTCCATTCATCTATAAGAAGTTTTAAGAAAGCAATATCTTTTTTCTTGTCTCCGCTCAATTGAAAAGCTTTTAGTTTTTCTAAACAAGCGTTTTTAAGTGCTAAATTCTGAATTTCTTCTTTTTGTGATTCGTTTTTTACAGCATTTATTCTATTAAAGTAATGGTTACAGGCATTCTTAAATTCATTCCAAATTTTGTCTGAATAATTTCGTGGAACATGACCAATTTTTTTCCATTCACTCTGAATACGCTTCATTTCCGCAGTGGTTTTATCCACAACTTCACTGTCTTTCAGGGATTGAGCTAATTTTAAGAGCTCTTGTTTTTTTTCAAGATTTTCCTGTTGATCCCTTTTAAGATTTTTATAAAAGGAATTTTTTATATGGTTGAAACTTCTCAAGGCATTTTTAAAATTAGCCCAAGTCTGTTCATTTACTTTTTGAGGCACTTTACCGGCCTTAAAGAAAGTTTCGCGTAGTACTTCTATTTCTTTAATTTGCTGCTGTAGCACCTTGTGATTGGAGGCAACATTTGAAGCAATAGATTGTATTTCTTTAATAATCTCATTTTTCTTTTCAAGATTCTTTTCAAATACTTTATCCAGTTCTTTGGAATGCTCTTGCCTTCTCAGATGTAAGGCCTTCGTGGCATTACTAAAACGATCCCATATTTTGTCGCGGTGCTCTTTATCTACCGGACCAATGTCTTCTTTCCAAATTTTATGAAGGGTTTGTAGTTCTTGAAAAGCCTTTGATAAGTCTTCCTCAAGTATCAAGGCCTCAGCTCTGACCACAATTTTCTCCTTCTCCTCTAGATTGTGCTTAAAATCTAAATCCCGAAGTTCTCTGTTAAGGTGTAGAAAATCATAAAAAATCTCTATATGATGGTGGTAGGTACGCCAAACATCATTGTAATTCGTTCTAGGAATTGGTCCTGCGGTACGCCATCTTTCCTGAATATCCTTAAAATTTTTGTAAGTGGTGTTTATATCTTCTTCAATGGATACCAAGCCTTTTAAATCTTCAATAATTTCTAATCTTTTGGCTAAATTTGCTTTTAAAGTTTGCTCTAAACTTTTGTAATACTGGTTGCGTTTTTCTCGGTATTCCGTATATACTTCGTTAAATTGTCTTTTAGCCGTAGAATTATATCTAAAATCTATTTCATTACCCCCATTAGTAACAAATTCATCTTTCTTTTGATCTATAAAATCTTGAAATTTCAAATCAAATTCCTGTTTTATGCCATCTACATGTTTTTTAATGGCTTGTACTTTCTCATTCCTTACTAAACGCTGTAGCTCCCCCACTAAATTTTCAAGTGAAAGAG
>CAYTDS010000030.1:6313-11567 GCA_964436555.1 uncultured Flavobacteriaceae bacterium
ACATAGGCCACCGCCTTGGAGGCTCCTCCCGTACCAAGGATAAGGGCCTTGTTATGATGTTCTTTTAATAGAGGAACTAAGGATTTTTTAAAACCATAAACATCTGTATTATATCCTTTTAAGCCATTGTTGCTAAACTTAATCGTATTAACGGCACCTATGCGCTTGGCTTCTTCATCTAATTCGGTTAAAAATGGTAGTATCTCTTCTTTATAAGGTATAGTAACATTTAGTCCCTTTAGATTTTTTGTTTCTTGTATGAGTTTTGTAAACTGTTCAATATTTTGCAAATCAAAATTATCATAAGAGCAATCTAGAAGATTTGAATCTAAAAACTTTTGAGTAAAATAACCTTTTGAAAAAGAATAAGAAATATTTTTTCCGATGAGACCGTATCTATTTAACATGTTTTCTTTTCTTTTCATACCATTCTAATCCTAATAATATACTTACACCAAAACAGATAAACAGAATTGCCCACCACGAATCCATAATTTTAAGACTGGGAAGGTATCGCTCATAATTAACAATAATCTCATCACCATTTGAGTCTAAAAACAAGTTTCCATCCAAATCGGTCTTGTAAATGGTTTTTTTCCATGGCCAAACCACACCCAATGAACCCGTAATAAACCCAATTATCACTGCTGTTGTAATATGTTGAAAGCGCTTAAGTACAAAGCTTAGTAAATGGGATAATGATACTAAACCAACGGCGGAACCTGAGGTAAATACCGCCAGTATTTTCAAAATATGTACTCTTTTTTCATTTTTAATAAAACTAAAATCTCCTCTAAAAACTTCTCCAAAGGTGTCATAAAGGGCATTTACTGAATCTACCAAGAGCAATACATAATTTCCTAATAAAATAAGAATAAATGACCCTGAAAGACCAGGTAATGTCATGCCAGAAACGCTGATCATTCCGCATAAAAATATAAAAATAAGGTTGTCATTTTCCTTAGCCGGGCTTAAAAAACTAATAGACACCCCTATAAGCAATCCAAGAATACCTGCTGTTATGGTCTTGTTATTCCATCGATTAAAATCTTTGGCAATAAAATAGATAGACCCGAGAATCATCCCAAAAAATGCCGCCCACACAAATAATTCCTTTGTGTCCAAAAAATAGTCCAAAATTTTAGATATACTAAAATAGCTAGTAAGCATACCTGCTATTAGCAGGGATAAGAACTGTCCATTTACATAACGATAGAAACTTTTGAATCTACCATTAATTAATAGCTTAAACGACTTTAAGTTTATTTTTTGCAAAGAGTAAATAAACTCTTCATAAAAGCCTCCAACAAAGGCTACAATGCCTCCTGAAATACCGGGTACCTTATTGGCGGCACCCATGCAAAGTCCCTTTATTACAAGAAACACTTTATCTGTAAAAGTTCTTGAAGTGGTCATGGAAAAGCTTATTGTTTTTTTGAGGCTAATTTTTCCAGAATAAAAATAAGGGAAAAACCAAAAATAGCTAGGATTACAGCTGCTATTATTTGATTATCTCCCTCCATGGCAAAGGGAGAAATATTTAATTCTTTAACAGGGATTATTTTATCTCCAAAAACCCGGGTTTCCAATACTTTTTTCCATGGCCAAATTTTTCCTAAAGAGCCTAGAATAAAACCGGTTAAAAGTGCAAGGGTAACATTTTTGTAATTACTAAACATCCATTTTAATAGCTTAGCAAAACTTAATAGCCCAATAATTGCCCCCAAGGCAACAACAGCAACGATTTTAAAATCTCTTTCATGAACAGCATCTAATATAGGTTTATAAGACCCCATAAGCACTAAGATAAAGGCTCCGGATATTCCGGGCAAAATCATTGCACAAACGGCTACTGCTCCTGATAGAAAGAAAAAGGGCAAACTGCTGCTATTTTCATTTGGGGGCAATTGGGTAATAAAATATGCTATTACTGTCCCGATAACAAAGGCAAGAACAGTACTCAGTTTCCATTTTTCAATGGCTTTACCTACAAAGAAGACACTTGCCAAAACCAACCCAAAAAAGAAAGACCAAAGCAAAACGGGTTGGTTTTCCAACAACCAGCTGACTAAGGCCGCCAATGAAAATAAGCTTATGAAAATTCCAGTAAAAAGGGCTATTAGGAAATTACCGTTTAGTTCCTTCCAAAAAACCTTAAAACCATTTTTTCGCAAAGTTTGAAGTAATGAAGGTTTTATACTATTGATACTTGTGATAAGTTCTTCATAAATTCCGGATATAAATGCAATGGTTCCTCCGGAAACTCCGGGGACAACATCTGCTGCACCCATAGCCATTCCTTTCAAAGAGATAAGTAGATATCCTAAAAAATTTCTTTTTCTCATAGATAGATAAAAAACAAAAGTAGTTTTTTTATCTAGAAGCTTTTTTGATATCTGAAATTATGTTTTTAGCCCATTTGGTCTCACAGAATTGAGGAAACTCCTCTTCAAAAATATAAAGCTTATCAGGATTTATTTTAAGTGCATTAATGAGGCGATATTGAGCTCTAACCAAATCATTTATATACAAATAAAGTCCGGCCATTTTGTACTGCATTTCAGCTCTGTCTGGATAAAATTCATTGCCTTGAATCAGAATTTGGATAGCCCCTTCTACATCTTTATTTTGTACGGCAACATCTGCCCAATAGAACCAAAGATCAAAATCATAATTACCTAAATCCACCGACTGTTTATAGGCATAGTCTGCTTCGTCATAATTTTTCAAGGCAAAATGTATTCTGCCGGCTTTTTTCCAATAAAGTGGGTTTTCACCATCAATATTTATGGCTTTATTGATATAATAGAGGGCCTTTTTATAATTCTCCTTTCGATAGTAAAAATCTGTAATGGCTAACCATCCTTTATCCAAAAGTGGATCTTCATGGACGGTTTGGTAGTAATAGTACTTGGCTAGATCCTCATTTCGTAATTTTTCATGGCATTTTGCTATACGCAAATAAGCATGAGATGTTGGATCTTCCAGATTTATGGTTGTCTCGTAATTTTCTATAGCCTCATTATATTTGCCTAACTTTTCTAAAACTTTTCCCTTTTCGAAATAAGCCCCAATAAAGGTGTCGTCTGAAATTATAGCAAAATCAAAGGCTGCAAGAGCCTCCTGATACATTTTTTTGGAAAAGTACATTTTCCCAAGCTGGTGCCAGGCTACTTCGCAATAAGGATTTTTTTCAAGATAATCATTGAGATAATAGATGGCACCATCATAATCTTCTAGAAACTCAAAACAGTATACTACGTTGTAAAGAGAAGAATAGTCTTGTTCATCATATTCCAAGCACTTCATAAAGTTCTCCTTAGCCTTTTCAAAATTATCTAAAAAAAGATATTCCATACCCAAGAGCGAGTGGATGTCAAAACCGTCATCACTCAATTCCAATGCTCTTTTTAAGAGCGAAATTGCAGCCTCATGGTTGTCTTTTTTGGAATAAATATTGGCGCGTTGAATATAGATTTCCTCATTGCTGCTGTCTAATAACTGCAAGGTATCCAACATTTTTTCTGCCAGATCAAAATTATTTTCAAAGACAAGAACTTCAACATCTAATAGCTTTAATTCTATGGCATTTGGATGTTGTTGCAGGCTTATTTTAATGGCTTTTTTGGCTAAGGATATTTTACCATTGTTGAGGTAATGGTGAATTATATCCTCAAAATCTTCCGCGTCAAAAAAATAGACATCATCTGTCTTTAACATGGATTCAAACTTTACTATGGGTTCATTTGGTTCTTCGTTAGTATCTAACGCCATAGGTACGGTTTTTATTAAACTTTGAAATTAAAAATAGTCTTTTGATACTGGTTTAATTTCTTATTTTAGTCTATATTATTAACAAATTAGTTAACAAATTATTGTTCCAGCGTATCTAGCACTTCTATAATAATCTGACAACCTTTTTTTATTTCTTTTTTAGAAATGGTCAATGGTGGCGATATTCTAACTGCTTTGGACTCAAATAACAACCAAAAAAGGACTAATCCGTTTTTAGCGCAGTTAAGCACAAGTTGGTTAGCAGTATCCTCATTTTTCATAATTAAGGCCAACATTAAGCCTTTCCCACGAATCTCACAAATACTTTGGTGCATTAATAATTTTCGAAATAGTTTTTCTTTCTTTAAGGTGTCTGGAATAAGATTTCTTTTTGTGATTTCTTTTAAGGTGGCAAGGCTTGCTGCTGCTACAACAGGGTTTCCTCCAAAAGTAGTTATATGGCCTAATTTAGGACTAAACTGGAGCGTTTTCATTATATTCCTTGAAGCTGTAAAGGCTCCAACCGGAAGTCCGGAAGCCATTCCCTTTCCCATTACTAAAATGTCCGGAATACAATTAAAATGTTGAAAGGCAAATAGTTTTCCGGTACGCCCGAACCCGGGTTGTATTTCATCTAGAATTAAAAGTGCACCTACTTCTGTACAGCGTTCTCTAACCTTCTTTAAATATTTATTATCAGGTAATATAAAACCTGCACCACCCTGAATGGTCTCTAGAAGCACTGCTGCTGTTTTATCCGTAATTTTCTCTAAATCGCTTTCTAGATTAAAATGTATAAAGCTAACGTCCGGAACCAAGGGTCTAAAAGCACCTTTGCGCTCTTCATACCCCATTACGCTCAGGCTACCCATAGTGTTTCCGTGATAGGCATATTGTGCTGCGACAATTTGTGTTCTTCCGGTGGCTCTTCTAGCAAGTTTTAAAGCGCCTTCTATGGCTTCGGTACCGCTATTAACCAAATAGGTAGTTTCTAATGGGGCAGGAAGGAATGAAGCCAGCAATTTACTATATTCTACTGCAGGTTCTTGAATGTATTCACCATATACCATTACATGCATGTATTTTTCAACCTGCTTTTTAATTGCCTTGGTAACTTTGGGGTGACAATGTCCCAAACTACAAACGGATACCCCTGCAACAAAATCTAAATGTGAATTACCCTCAACATCATAAATATAACTCCCTATGGCATGAGAAACGTTCATAGCCAAAGGATGAGCAGTTGTTTGAGCTTGATATGTTAAAAAGTCGGTTTCTATACTTGTCATCAGTTAATCTGTTTGACCACAGTTTTGTTTTGTGGACTGGAGGTTTTCGGCGGTATCGGCTGGATTAGTTGTTTTGACTTATTTATATTTACGGGATCTCCTTGGTTTTTGCTCCGTTCCTCCTCTTCAGCATCAATATCAATTGGGTTTTCTATGCCCCTAATAGTTACTAATTCAATGTTGTTATCATC
>CAYTDS010000030.1:11667-15490 GCA_964436555.1 uncultured Flavobacteriaceae bacterium
ACCTTAAGAGAATCTAATTTTTCTGTTTCTACGTTGGATATGAGATGAATGCTGTCACCAGTCATTTGATTTTCCCCATTCCATAAAACCGGATTTCTAATTAGTTGGGTAATTCCGGTTTTCTGACCCGAATGTATGGAATCGCATTTACCACTTAAATCTGTTTTGTAAAACTTAGCGTTACGAAAAGCTCTTAATATTCGCTCCTCCGGCTTTCCGGTTATCATTAAGGTATCACCGTGAACATATAAGGAGTCCTTTTCCACTAAACTAATAGATACCGCTCTTTTAGTGGCAAACACCGAATCTTTTGCCTTAAAAACCTCGGCATAATGGGCTCTTATGATACCGTTATTGATAGTGTCTGTTACCTTAATGTTGTTGGTAGCGGAGGCAAATTCGGTTTTTTTATCAAAGTAGACGCTGTCTCCTTGTATTATTCTATTATTGTAATCGATTCTTGTATTTTTAATGCCGTAGCCACTTTCAATTTTAGTATCGTAAAATCCACGTTCGCAATACATTTTATAGGTTTCTCCCGTAATAGTAGACGGACCATACATATATGCATTCTTAGATGTGGTGTAATAGTCTAATTGTTCCGAGTCCATTTTATAATCCGGATTCTCAATATGAACGTTATCTAAAAACTGATACTTTTTTGGAACCATATAGTATCTTCCAATTTCACTGGTAAGTGTATTGGCAGAATCTACCACAGTACCAAAGCTATTGTAGTACGACTCCTGTTTTTCACGGTCAAAATACAAAGTATCTGTTTTTAAGGTCATATCTGTATTTTGAAGTACCACACTTTCCCAAGCTTTGGCTAGTCTAATGTTACCGTCATAATCTATTTTTCCACTGGTCATTTGAACAGAATCTCCTTGTTGCAACCTAATATTTCCTAATGCTTTTAGTTTATTTTCCTTTTGATAGTAGATGGCAATATCACACCAAAGATCTGCACCCTGATGTTCAAACTGTACTTGTCTGTCATCTTTACTAAAGATAGATGCTCCCGGAAACTGCACCTCGTCCTTGGTGAAATTAGCACCATAAACAATATTTATCTGTTTAGACTCTACTGTTACTTGAGCCTGACAAATACTGTATAGAAATAATGAAACAATTAGTAGTATTAACTTTTGCAACGAAAAAATTTTTGCTAAAATTAGGATTTTTTAGGGTAGTACAAACTGCTTTAGGAGAGTTTTAGGATTTACATTAATCATAAATACCTACCTGCAAGGAGCAAGTAGGTATTTTGTGAATTATCTATGTTTTGTTACCTATGAATCGTTTGTGTTCTATCCGGACCTACTGAGACTATAGTAATAGGTACTTCCAATTCCTTTTCGAGAAATTTTATATATACATTTAAATTTTCAGGTATATTTCCTGAGCTTGTAATCGCTGTAAGGTCCTGTGCCCATCCACTCATTTCAGTGTAAATAGGGCTGACATTTTCTTGTTCAATATTATAGGGAAGGTGCGTTATTTCTGAACCTTTGTAATTGTAAGCCGTACACACTTTAATTTTTTCAAAACCACTCAAAACATCTGCTTTCATCATTATCAGTTCCGTTACTCCATTAATTTGAACGGCGTATTTTAAAGCAACTAAATCCAACCAGCCGCAACGTCTTGGTCTACCTGTGGTGGACCCAAATTCATTTCCTACCCTGCCCATGGTAGCCCCATCTTCATCAAAGAGTTCTGTAGGGAAAGGTCCACTTCCAACTCGTGTTGAGTATGCCTTAAATATTCCCAAAACCCTACCAATTTTATTAGGAGCAATACCAAGACCCGTACAAGCCCCGGCTGCCGTGGTGTTGGATGAGGTTACATAAGGATAGGTGCCAAAATCAATGTCTAACATGGATCCCTGTGCGCCCTCGGCTAATATTCTTTTGCCTTCTTTTTGAACTTTAAAAAGATATTCCTCACTGTCTATAAAGGTTAGCTTTTTTAGTTCTTCAACGGCTTTATAAAACTCTACTTCTAAATCTGCCAAATCATACTCAATATCTACATCGTAAAAATTAATCATGGCTTCGTGCTTATTGGCTAATGCACGGTATTTTTCTTTCCAATCTACAAATTCAAGATCACCTACCCGCATCCCATTTCGGCCGGTCTTATCCATATAAGCCGGACCTATACCTTTTAAAGTAGAACCTATTTTGGCCTTACCCTTGGAAGCTTCGGAGGCTGCATCAAGTAAACGATGCGTTGGGAGAATAAGATGGGCTTTACGAGAAATAAGAAGCTTGGTCTTAATATCTAGTTTAAATTTCTGTAAGTTATCTAATTCCTTTTTAAAAATAATGGGATCTATAACTACACCGTTGCCCACAATATTTACAGCATTTGGGTGAAAAATCCCAGAAGGGATGGTGTGTAAGACGTGCTTTATGCCATCAAATTCAAGTGTATGTCCTGCATTGGGTCCTCCTTGAAAACGTGCAATTATATCAAAATTCTGTGTTAATACATCAACGATTTTCCCTTTTCCCTCGTCTCCCCATTGTAATCCTAGTAGTAAATCTACTGTCATTCTATTCTAATTGATTTGTTGTTGGTTCTGCCTCTTTGTTTTTGGTGCCGTAAAAATACAGCGAATGATTATTAATTTTTATATCAAAAATCTCTTCAATAGTTTTTTTTATTGTCTGTATACGCGGATCGCAAAATTCAATGACCTCACCCGTATCGGTAAGAATAACATGATCATGTTGTCTGTCGAAATATGATTTTTCGTATTGGGCTTGATTTTTTCCGAATTGATGTTTTCTAACCAACTTACATTCCAAGAGGAGTTCAATGGTATTATACAATGTAGCGCGACTTACCCTATAGTTTTTATTTTTCATGTTGATATAGAGTGATTCTATATCAAAATGTTCTTCGCTCTGGTAGATTTCTTGAAGTATGGCGTAGCGCTCAGGAGTTTTACGGTGCCCGGTTCCCTCTAAAAAGTTTGTAAATACATTTTTTACAATTTCCTGATTTTTGTCGGTGCCCATTACAACTTTACTGCGTTATTGTGCAAATGTACAGTTAAAATTTAAATTCTTGTTACTTTGTCAATCCCGTTAATTCGCTTTAAATTTTCAATCAATTTCTTTAAAATAGAATTATTTTTCACCACAACGGTTATTTTTCCGGCGAAGGTGCCACCATCCGTACTAAAATTTAAATTACGCATATTTACATGCATAAGATCGGAGATAATTTCGGTAACCTCACTTATAAGTCCAATGTTATCTATTCCTGTTAAACTAATTTCTGCAGTAAACTCTTCCTGACTAGAATCGATCCACTTAGCTGTAATTATCCGATAAGCATAATTGGATTGCAGCGCAATAGCATTTGGACAATTTTTTTTATGAACTTTAATTCCTTCATTAATACTAACAAAGCCAAAAACTTCGTCTCCAGGAATAGCATTGCAACACTGAGAAAGCTTATAGGCTAATTTTTCTTCTTCTTTTCCAAAAACAAGGGTGTCATATTTTGAAGTTATCTCTTCCCTGTCAATATCCTCCGGAACGGGACTTCTTCGCATTTTGTTTTTGAAAAAACTTATAAAAGCGTTGCTATATGAAGACGCAAAATCCTTAAGCATTTGGTTGTCTATGGCACCAATTCCAACCCTATAGAATAAATCTAAACTGGTTTTAAGTTTAAAATAAACCACCATCTTGTTGATGGTGTCCTCATTAAGGTTAATTTTTTGTGTTTTTAATTTTCTCCTAAGAATTTCTTTGCCATCTAACGCTACCAGCTTCTTTTCCTCGCGTAATGAAGATTTTATTTT